>NZ_JAVDUA010000018.1:0-142578 GCF_031456105.1 Pseudomonas sp. BE134
CTGTGTCGGGTGGCATTCGCCCTCATGAAAAACCAGAGCGAATACCAGCCGAATTTACGGCTGCAGGGTTCCCCTGCAACATAGAATCTCCCACATTGGATCCGCATCGGACACATGATTGGTGCTCGACGCGGTCAATTGTGGGAGCGAGCCTGCTCGCGAATGGCCGCACCACGGTCTTCAACCTTGAAAAACACTTACAAAGTTAATCCCTTCTTAACCGGTTTATCGTTTATTCCCCCAAACCCGACAGCACGCGCCAGGCTCTCAAACGTCGGAGCCTGCGTGTAGACTTGCGGCAATTGATACTTAAAAGGGATAGGCGATGAACGAGGAAACAATGCGGTTGGGACGCGAACGACGCTATCTGGTGTTGCTGGGCATCATCTGCCTGGCACTGATTGGTGGTGCGTTGTACCTGCAAGTGTTCAAGGGCGAGGCTCCGTGCCCGCTGTGCATCCTCCAGCGCTACGCATTGTTGCTGATTGCGGTATTTGCCTTCATCGGCGCGGCAACGCGCACCCGGCGCGGCATTACTGTGTTCGAGACGTTGGTGGTCATCTGCGCCATTGCAGGCGCAGCGGTCGCCGGGCATCACGTCTACACCCAGTTCTACCCTGCGGTCAGCTGCGGCATCGATGTGCTGCAACCGATTGTCGATGGTTTGCCGCTGGCGAAGATCTTCCCGCTGGGCTTCCAGGTAGATGGTTTCTGTTCCACGCCGTACCCGCCGATCCTCGGTCTGTCGCTGGCGCAATGGGCGCTGGTGTCGTTCGTACTGATCGTGATTCTGGTGCCGTTGCTGACTTCGCGTAACCGTAAAGCGCCGCGCTGAAGCGGTTCGCTTCGCCGCTGCTTGATCTATAGAAACGCCCCGGCCCTCGTTGAGAGGGCCGGGGCGTTTTGCATTTCAGAGGCCGGATAAAAATCCCGTGATACGCGACAACCAGGGGTGCGACACGTGTGCGACACGTTGTCACAGCGGGAGTGTCGCGATGCATTTCACGAGGATTAATTGACGCAGGACAAGGCAACAAAATCTGACGGGTCCCGTGGCTCATCACATCACCCTGGAAATGATGAAGCAGGCAGTTTTAACAGGGGCTGGCGAATCGCCAGAGCCCTTGTCTGATAGGGGATTGGGCAATGACGAAGACACTGGAGGTGGCCTCGAAGCTGTCTGAACTGCGCAAGGTAGACCCACTAATTTTGGTGTTTTTGTTGAGAATGAATTTCGATAACATGCCGCGCTTTTGCGAATTCCGCTATTGATTGTTGTCTGAATGGATAGAAATTATTTCGAGATAAGACATGGTTTATGAATCGCTACATATCTACAATCGCCCGCACTGAAATCCCGGCACTGCTCACCCTTACTCAGGTGCATGAGCAGAAGTAGGGCGTCGGGGGGCTTGAACGCTTCATGCGACTCCCTGGTGTCGGAGCCTTCCAATTATCCGCACCAAATGGAATTGGTCTGTAACAAGGCCTTTGACCACGAATTCGAATAAGAACTTAACGCTGGCCCAGGATTTGTCGAGCAGCGTCTGACGCGCGACGGGCAGCCCTTATTCAATCCAAGAAAAATGCCAACCCTTGGCAGGGTGAAGTGTTGGCGATCAAAACCCAACTGCATTGCGCAAGCTGCTTTAGAGGTCGTGAGATGAGTAAAAACAGGTACCCCAGATTACTAGGCCTAGTGCCGCTGCTCGGCACGTTGTTGCTGGGAGGCTGCAACATGACCTTGCTCAATCCAACGGGCCAGGTCGGCCTGGAACAGCGAAACCTGATCATCACCGCCACGCTGCTGATGCTGTTGGTCGTGGTGCCGGTTATCGTCATGACCTTCCTGTTTGCCTGGAAGTACCGCGCTTCCAACCAGAACGCCATTTACACCCCGAAATGGTCGCACTCGACCAAAATCGAAGTGGCAGTCTGGACCATCCCGGTTCTGATCATCATTGCCCTGGGTTACATCACCTACGTTTCGACCCACGAATTGGACCCTTACCGTCCGATTGAATCCGACGTCAAGCCTGTGACCATCGAAGTGGTCGCGCTGGACTGGAAGTGGCTGTTCATCTACCCGGAACAAGGCATTGCCACGGTCAACAAGATCGTGTTCCCGGCGCACACGCCAATCAACTTCAAGATCACCTCCGACGCCGTGATGAACTCGTTCTTCATCCCGGGCCTGGGCGGCCAGATCTACGCGATGGCGGGCATGCAGACCAAGCTGCACCTGATCGCCGACCGTAACGCTGAAATGGACGGTATCTCCGCCAACTACAGCGGCGCAGGTTTCACCGGCATGAAATTCAAAGCGATCGCAACTTCCCAGGAAGATTTCGACGCCTGGGTAAGTGAAGTCAAAAAGGCACCTAAGCAGCTTGAACAAGCTGAGTACGCAGCCCTTGCCAAGCAGAGCCAGAACAACCCAGTCGAGCTCTACTCCTCGGTGACGCCGAACCTGTTCCAGACCATCGTCGACAAGTACGAAGGCATGAAACCGGGTCCTAAGGTCAAGCACGAGAAGAAAGAGAAAGAAGTGGCCGCTACGCAAGGAATGGACATGAACTCGCATTCAGCTGCCGGGGCAGAGGAGTAAACGATGTTTGGTAAATTAAGTTGGGAAGCGGTCCCGTTCCACGAACCGATCGTGATGATAACCATCGCCATGATCGCGCTCGGTGGTCTGGCGCTGTTCGCTGCAATCACCTACTTCAAGAAGTGGACTTATTTGTGGACCGAGTGGCTGACGTCGGTCGACCACAAGAAAATCGGCGTGATGTACATCATCGTCGCCATGGTCATGCTGCTGCGCGGTTTTGCCGACGCCATCATGATGCGTACCCAGTTGGCCATGGCCACCGAGGGTTCGCCTGGCTACCTGCCACCTGAACACTATGACCAGATCTTCACCGCCCACGGTGTGATCATGATCATCTTCATGGCGATGCCATTCTTCACCGGCCTGATGAACCTTGCAGTGCCGCTGCAGATCGGCGCGCGTGACGTTGCTTTCCCGTTCCTGAACTCCCTGAGCTTCTGGCTGCTGGTTTCCGGCGTGGTGCTGATCAACCTGTCCCTGGGCGTCGGCGAATTCGCCAAGACCGGTTGGGTTGCCTATCCACCGCTGTCGGGTCTGCAATACAGTCCGGGCGTGGGGATGGATTACTACATCTGGGCGCTACAGCTATCGGGTCTGGGGACGACACTAACGGGGGTCAACTTCCTGGCCACCGTGCTGAAAATGCGTACCCCTGGCATGAAACTGATGGACATGCCGATCTTCACCTGGACCTGCACCTGGGCCAACGTTCTGATCGTGGCTTCGTTCCCGATCCTGACCGCTACCCTGGCACTGCTGACGCTTGACCGTTACATGGATTTCCACATTTTCACCAATGAACTTGGTGGCAATCCAATGATGTACGTCAACCTGTTCTGGGCGTGGGGTCACCCTGAGGTGTACATCCTGATCCTGCCGGCATTCGGCATTTTCTCGGAAGTCATCTCGGCCTTCACCGGCAAGAAACTGTTCGGCCACCACTCGATGATCTACGCTTCGGGCGCGATCTCGGTACTGGGCTTCATGGTTTGGCTGCACCACTTCTTCACCATGGGTTCGGGTGCCAGCGTCAACGCCTTCTTCGGTCTGGCGACGATGCTGATCTCCATCCCGACAGGTGTGAAGCTATTTAACTGGCTGTTCACCATCTACCAGGGCCGTCTGCGTTTCACCAGCCAGGTGCTGTGGACCCTGGGCTTCATGGTGACCTTCGCCATCGGCGGCATGACCGGCGTACTGCTGGCCATCCCGGGTGCTGACTTCGTTCTGCACAACAGCCTGTTCGTGATCGCTCACTTCCATAACGTGATCATCGGCGGCGCGGTATTCGGCTACATCGCAGGTTTCGCCTTCTACTTCCCGAAAGCGTTCGGCTTCAAACTGCACGAAGGTTGGGGCAAGGCAGCGTTCTGGTTCTGGATCACCGGCTTCTTCGTCGCGTTCATGCCGCTTTATGTTCTGGGCTTCATGGGTATGACCCGTCGTCTGAACGCCACCACCAACCCTGAGTGGGTGCCGTACCTGTACGTCGCCATGTTCGGTGCAGTGATGATCGCTGTCGGCATCGCCTGCCAACTGATCCAGCTGTACGTCAGTGTGCGTGACCGCAACAAACCAGAGAACATCTGCGATCACGGTGATCCGTGGAATGCCCACACTCTGGAATGGTCGACCTCGTCGCCACCTCCGTTCTACAACTTCGCCGTGCTGCCGAAAGCCGACTGCATCGACCCGTTCACCGAAGCCAAGGAAAACGGTACTGCGTACAAGGCTCCGGCCAGGTACGAGCCGATTCACATGCCGAACAACACCGCCACTGGTGTGGTGATGGGCGCGCTGTTGACCGTGTTCGGTTTCGCGATGATCTGGCACATCTGGTGGCTGGCAATCGCTAGCCTGGCCGGCACTGTCATCTACTTCGTGATCCATGCTGCACGTGACGATCAAGGCTACATGGTGCCGGTCGATGTAATCGAACGCATCGAAGCCGAGCAGCACAAGCGTCTGGTCGCGGCAGGGAAAATCCCGGCCACTGCCACCCGTGTTGAAACCTCGTTGGAACAGGCTTAAACCATGTCGAACTTAGTGACCAATGCTGGACACACCCATGTCGATGGACATGGGCACGATGACCATCACCACGACTCGGGCGAGATGACCGTATACGGTTTCTGGCTCTACCTGATGACCGACTGCATTCTGTTTGCGTCGATCTTCGCGGTGTACGCGGTACTGGTTAACAACGTAGCGGGTGGCCCGTCGGGCCACGACATCTTCGAGCTGCCATACGTGCTGGGCGAAACCGCTCTGCTGTTGTTCAGTTCGATCACCTACGGCTTCGCCATGCTGGCGTTCTTCCGGGGCAACAAGAAGCAGGTCCTGGGCTGGCTGGCCATGACCTTCATGTTCGGTGCCGGCTTCATCGGCATGGAGATCAACGAGTTCCACGTGTTGATCTCCGAAGGCTACGGCCCTAGCCGCAGCGGCTTCCTGTCCGGGTTCTTCACCCTGGTCGGTACCCACGGTCTGCACGTGACCAGCGGTCTGATCTGGATGGCGATCATGATGTATCAGGTGCAGAAAAATGGCCTGACGGCGACCAACAAGACCCGTCTGAGCTGCCTGAGCCTGTTCTGGCACTTCCTGGACGTTGTGTGGATCTGCGTATTCACCGTTGTTTACCTGATGGGGACTATGTAAATGGCTAACACACACGCTCACGACAGCCACGACGCCGGCCACGGCAGCGTCAAGTCCTACGCGATCGGCTTCATCCTGTCGGTGATCCTGACCATCATCCCGTTTGGTCTGGTGATGTACCCGACGCTGCCGAAGTCGATCACCCTGATGATCGTCCTGGCATTCGCCGTGATCCAGGTGCTGGTGCACCTGGTGTACTTCCTGCACCTGGACCGTTCGGCCGCGCAGCGTAACAACGTGATTGCGTTTGTCTTCGCCGCGATCGTGATCGTCCTGCTGGTTGGCCTGTCGCTGTGGATCATGTTCAGCATCCACACGTTCATGATGGCGAAGTGAGGTAAGTCCGGATGTCCTTTAAGCACTTTATCCAAATCACCAAACCGGGGATCATTTTCGGTAACGTGCTTTCTGTGGCAGGCGGATTTTTCCTGGCCTCGAAAGGGCATGTCGATCTGGCCATATTCCTGGCCGCCATGATCGGCACGTCCCTGGTGGTGGCTTCCGGTTGCGTGTTCAACAACTGCATCGACCGCGACATCGACCTGAAGATGGAACGCACCAAGAACCGGGCGCTGGTTCAGGGCTTGATCTCCCTGAAACTGGCCCTGGCCTTTGCGACCGTCCTGGGTGTTGCCGGCGTTGCGTTGTTGTACATCGTGGCGAATCCGTTGGCCGCGCTGTTCGCGGTTATCGGTTTCATCATCTACGTCGGCTTCTACAGCCTGTACCTCAAGCGCAAGTCGGTTCACGGCACGCTGGTGGGCAGTCTGTCGGGCGCCATGCCGCCGGTGATCGGCTACGTCGCTGTGACCAACAGCTTCGACATGGCCGCACTGACGTTGCTGGTGATGTTCAGCCTGTGGCAGATGCCGCATTCCTACGCCATCGCGATCTTCCGCTTCAACGATTACCTGGCCGCATCGATTCCGGTGCTGCCCGTGAAGCGCGGCATCGAAGTGGCCAAGAAGCACATCCTGCTCTACATCCTGGCGTTCCTCGTGGCGACCTTGATGCTGACCTTCAGCGGTTACGCCGGCATGAGCTACCTCGCCGTCGCCGCGGCCATGGGCATGTACTGGTTGTACATGGCCTGGACCGGTTACAAGGCAGTGGATGACACGGTCTGGGCACGCAAGCTGTTCGTGTTCTCGATCTTCACCATTACCGCGTTGAGCGTGATGATGTCCCTGGACTTCAAAGTGCCGACCGAGCTGTTGCTGACGTACGCGCCTTAAGCGTCGGATGCTGTAAAGAAAAGCCCCGCCTTCGAGAGAAGTGCGGGGCTTTTTGTTGGGGCTTTCTGGTAGACCGTGTCGCGGCCATCGCGAGCAGGCTCGCTCCCACATTCGACCGCGTTCCTCCAATTGGAATGCGATCCCCTGTGGGAGCGAGCCTGCTCGCGATGGCCACACATCGGTGTGCCAGGAATCTTACTTATCGAGCAAACGGAAAAACCGCTCGCGCACCTGTAAATCATCACTGTGCGCAACATTGAAGCGCAGAAAACCATTGGCGTCGGCCGCTTTGCTCAGCATGGTACCGGGCGTCAGCACCAGGTCATTTTTGAGGCCTCTGTCGGCGAGGTTTTCGGCGTGAACACCGTTGGGCAAACGGGTCCAGGTGAACAGCCCTTCACCCGGTACCGACGACACCGAGCATCCAGCCTCCACCAGCCAGTTCGCGACGCGACTGCTCGATTCATACAGGCGATCCACCGTACGGCGGATGTGTTTGGCGTAGCTGCCGTTGCTGAGCATGGTGTGGATAATCTGCTCCGCCAATTCCGAGGTCACACCACCGATGCTCATCTTCAGGGCAATCATTTGGGCGGCCAGTTGCGGTGACAACACGGCGTAACTGACCCGGCTGTTCGCCGTCAGGGTCTTGGAAAAACCGGACACATAGCTGACAGTGTCCAGCCCGCTCGCGGCCAGGCGCGGGGTGCGTCGTTGCTGGAGGTCGCCGTACAGGTCATCTTCAACAATGTGGAAACCATAACGGTGACTCAACTCCAGCAGGCGATACACCTGCGCCGCGGAAAACGAGTGCCCGGTGGGGTTATGCAGGGTGCTGTTGGTCATGTAGAGAACGGGGCGATGGGCGATGAGCAACTGCTCGAAAGCCTCCATATCCAGACCATTACAATCGCGGGGCAGGGTGATGATCCTGGCGCCGTGCAATGCCAGGTTGGTGTGCAAGTTGAAGTAACACGGATCGTCGAGCAGCACCGTATCACCGGGTTTTATCAACAGGCGCATCAACTGGTCGATGGCCTGCATGGTGTTAGCGGTGGTGATGATTTGCTCCACGGGCACTTCGATACCGATGCCCGACAACTTCACCCGCAACGCTTCACGTAGCGGCCGATAACCACCGACCTCACCGTATTCGCCCATGCGCAGCGACGTCGCGCGAAGGGTGCCGCGTACCGCTTTGAGCAGTTCGTCGGCGGGCAACCACGAGCCTGGCAGAAATCCGCAGCCGGGACGCAGCGCGCCATTGTCCACCAGCACTGCACGGCGGACCCTGCTGAGGGTATCTTGTGGTTGCAGATCCGGACCCGCAGCGGCCGGGGTTTGCGGGCTCGCGCGGTGGACGTAATGCCCCGCGCCCTGGCGTGAGACCACCAGTCCCTTGGCACGCAATCGGTCGAGGGCGTCGACCACGGTGGACTTACCGACGCTCATCAATTCCGAGAGTTCGCGAATCGGCGGCAACTTGGCCCCGTGCGGCAGGCCTCCCTGGCTGATCGCCTCGGACAGCTGATCGACAATCTGCTGCACCAGCGGTGCTCCTGGCTGGAACTCGATGGCGGCGATCACGGCGCGCTGAGCCTGCATTTTACTGGTCTCCCTGGCAGTAAAGTTCGCTGGATTCTATACGAACTTGCCCTGATCAGGAGAAGCGTCTGTCTCTACTATCAAGTGCGCAGTTCGCATGATGGATCAGGAGAGCTCAGTAAATGATTACGCACATAACCCGTGACGAACGTTTTCTCGCGATGGCCAAAGAACTCGGCTTCGATATCTACGACGAAAACCCGGCCGGCGGGCATTACGCGCCGCTGCTTCGGCATGACAATGAGCTGTATCTCAGTGGCCTGGTGCCGCGCATGAACGGCAAAATCCAGTACCCCGGCCGAGTGGGGCTGGAACTCAATCTCGCCGACGCTCAAGAAGCCGCAAGCATCAGCGCCATACGCGGTCTGGCGCTGATCCGCGAGGCCGTCGGTTCACTGGAAAACGTCAAGGCAGTGCTTCGCGTCACTGTTTATGTGAAATCCACCTTCGACTTTGTCGATCTGAGTGAGGTGGCCAACGGTGTGTCGGATGTCTTGACCCACGTGTTGGGCGACGCCGGCAAACATACCCGGACGACGGTCGGTGTTTATCAGCTGCCGAAAAACGCGCCGATAGAAGTGGACATGATCGTGGCCCTCCATCCCTAGACGCTCTAAATCCTGCAGGCAATAAAAAGCCCCGCTGCAACGGCGGGGCTTTCAGGTGAGGCGTGTTACTGAGCGGCGATGCTGTAGCCGTCGAACGCAGTTTGCTGCTGCAGTGCGGTGATGATGTTCTTGCGGTTGACCGCTTGTTCGACCCCGGAGTTGTCCAGGAACGTCTCGCTTTCCAGCTCCGCTTCATCGCCTTCGCCGACAAAGGTAAAGCCGAGGAATTCCAGTGCATTGCGATCCACGTTCAGGCTTGAACGCGGGGTGCGCAGTGGCAGGGTGACGCTCATTCCGTCCTTGCTGATGGTGAACACTTCAAGGTCTTTCTTGGCGCGAGCCGCTTTGCTTTTGCCGCTGCTCGGGTTGCTGATCGCTTGATGCGTCTGGTTCAGCACTTTCAGCGCCAGGCCGTAGACGATGTCCTGAAACGCCGGGTCATCCTTGAAGCTGGAGAGAATCCGGCCGATCGAGAATTTGCTGCTCAGGTCTTCCAGAGCCGCAATGTCGGCCGCTTCCGCGTCCTTGAGTTGCTTGAGTTCGCCCATCAGTTCATAGGCTTTGTCATCGTCGAAGCTGTCATGAGCCTGGCGAATCGCGGCGCGCAGCTCGCGGATCTGGTCGCTTTCCCGGGTGGATTGAAAAGCGTCCAGGACCATCTCGCTGATGATCTTGGCCTGAGGCACATGCTGTGAAAGATTGATGGAGTTTTCGTATTCCGCTTTGGACGACAAGGTGACTACGGATTCAGCGGTGTTGGAATCGGACATTGAAATTTCACTACTTCTTTTAACTTGAATTGAGGCGAGAAAGCACAGGGCCTTTTCAGGTCGCCTAATCTATTGGACCGCGACAGCGTTGTCACGGATGAACAGGCGGTTGGTCAGGATTTTTGCGGGAGGGCAACAACCGGTGGCCATTCTTCGGGGCGGGGGTCACCCCGAAATCACATTCTTGCCCGCCACCTTCGATCGATACAGCGCCTGATCGGCCCGGGCCAGCAATCCGGTCTGTTGTTCTTCTTCGAAGCGCTGCACCACGCCGAAACTCATGGTCACTTGAAACTCGCCCACCGGTGGCAAGCTCAACAGGCCATCGCGGATTTCTTGAGCAAGGAGCCTGGCATCAGCCAACGAGGTATCAGGAAGGATCATGATGAATTCGTCACCACCCCACCGCGCCAGCAGATCACCTTCACGCACGTAGTGCTTCACTCTCTCGACCACCTGCACGATTGCCGCATCGCCCAAGGCATGGCCGTAGTGATCGTTGATCGTCTTGAAATCGTCGATGTCCATGGCGATCAAAGACAGTGGGCGTCGAAAGCGCTGGGCTCGTTCGCATTCCTGAGGCAGGGTTTTTTCCATCAGGTAGCGATTGGCGATGGAGGTCAGTGTATCGGTTTGCGCCAGTTTGCGGTTCTCTTCGAGTTGAACCTGAAGCTGTTGATTGACCCGTGACAACTCCCGGGTTCGCTCTTCAACGGTCGCTTCAAGGGAATGAGTGCGTCGTTCCAGCTCCTCGAGCAGACGTCGTTTGTCGTCGATGCTGCGGTGCGCACCGACCATCCGCGCTACTGTGCCGTCGGCGTTGCGTGACAGCACATAGCCCCGGTCTTCGATCCAAAGGTAACTGCCATCCAGCATGCGGCAGCGATACTCGGTTTGATAGGTGGGCGTGCGCTGGTGCAGGTAGTCATCAAACACGGTCATGACCGAGGGGTAGTCTTCAGGGTGGATGACGTTTTCCCAGGTCAACGCGGTGTTTTCCAGGGAGTGAGGCTCGTAGCCGAGCATCGTGTACCAACCGGGATTGCGGTAGACAAAACCTGTGTTGGCGTTCCAGTCCCAGATACCATCGCTGACCAGTTCCAGAATGGTGTGGAGCAGGTCTTCGCTAAAATCCGACACATTGAGTTTCAATGGCTTGATATTTGACGCTTCCCCCATCACCCCTCTCCCTGACGCACTGCTTTCAATTGACTCGCCTGGCGTCGAGATTAGTGCATGGCGCATTGCCACGCCTAGTCTTTGCCCCATAACTGCATGGCAAAGTCGACGAAATGCCTTAATTTCGGCAAGCGGTAGCGATCCTGGGCGTACACCAGATGCATCGGCCGGCTTGGCAGTTGATAGTTCTGCATCAACGCCACCAGTTTTCCGTTGAGCAGATCCTGTTCGACCAACGCATCGGGCAACATCACGATGCCCATTCCGGTTCGCGCAGCCTGATGCAACCCTGCCGAGCTATTGATCAGCATCGGACCACTGACGGCCACCATCACTTCGCCTTCCGGCCCGCTCAGACGCCATTGTTTTGCGACCGATTGCCAGTCATCCCCGACCGGGTAGGCAAAGGACAAGCAATCGTGATGTTGCAGGTCTTCGGGTTTTTCCGGCGTGGTACGGCGCGCCAGGTACGCAGGTGACGCGCACATGGTCAGGGTGTAGTCGATCAGCGGGCGGGCGATCAGGTTGGACGGCTCAATGGCGCCCAAACGAAACGCCACATCGAGGCCATTCTCGAGCAGATCGGGGCGCCCATTCGTGAGCACCACGTCCAGTTTGACCTGAGGGTATTGCAGAGAAAAATCGCTGAGCGCCGGCGCAAGCTTTTCCGTGCCGAAGGTCAGCGGTGCCGTGATGCGCAAGATTCCACTCGGCGCGTCCTGACTCTGTTCGGCCAAGCGTTCGGAGTCGGCTACCAACCCCAGCACTTCAAGACAACGCAGGTAATAAGCGGAGCCGAACTCCGTCAGGCGCTGGCGCCGTGTCGTACGGTTGAGCAAGCGCACACCCAGGCGTTGCTCCAGTGCGCGCAGGTGATTGCCGACCATGGTCGTGGACATTTCACACTGCTGCGCGGCGGCCGTCATGCTGCCGGCCTCCACCACGCGTACGTAAACGGTCATTGCCTGGAACAGGTCCATTATCAAGCTCGGCTTTAAGATGATTGAAGTGTTGCAGTATTTATCCAGCTCAGGTGGCTAACCATACTGCAAAAACACCGACCCTTGATGGAGCTTGATGCCATGACCGCCGCCTGCCTGATGAGCACTTACCAACCGCTGGCCCTGAGTTTCAGCAGAGGCCTGGGGACGCGCCTTTGGGACGAGGACGGTCGTGAGTACCTGGACGCGGTGGCGGGCGTGGCGGTGACCAACGTCGGCCACTCCCATCCTCGAATCGTCTCGGCGATCAGCGAGCAGGCCGGTTTGCTGTTGCACACGTCCAACCTATACAGCATCGACTGGCAACAACAGTTGGCGCAGAAACTGACGAACCTGGCGGGCATGGACCGTGCGTTCTTCAACAACTCCGGTGCCGAAGCCAATGAAACCGCGCTGAAACTGGCACGGCTTTACGGCTGGCACAAAGGCGTCGAGCAACCGCTGGTGGTGGTCATGGAGAACGCGTTTCATGGCCGGACGCTAGGTACGTTATCCGCCAGCGATGGCCCGGCCGTGCGTCTGGGTTTCAATGAGTTGCCAGGGGATTTCCTCAAAGTGCCATTCGGTGACCTCAGTGCACTGGATAAAGTGCAGCAGGCCTACGGCCAACAAATCGTGGCGATCCTGATGGAGCCGATCCAGGGCGAAAGCGGCGTCCAGTTGGCGCCGCCGGGTTATCTCAAAGCGGTGCGCGAACTGTGCAACAAGCGCTCGTGGTTGATGATGCTTGACGAAATCCAGACCGGTATCGGCCGCACCGGTCAATGGTTCGCGTTTCAGCACGAAGGCATCGTCCCGGACGTCATGACCCTGGCCAAAGGCTTGGGCAACGGCATCCCCATCGGCGCCTGTCTGGCCCGAGGCAAAGCCGCCGAACTGTTCACTCCCGGCAGCCATGGCAGCACCTTCGGCGGCAATCCGCTGGCCTGCCGTGTCGGTTGCACCGTATTGGAGATCATTGAAGAACAAGGCTTGCTGGAGAATGCCAGGCTTCAGGGCGAACGGTTGTTGGCCAGATTACGTAGCGAATTGGCGGACAATCCAAACGTATTGGCGATCCGTGGTCAAGGCTTGATGATCGGCATCGAACTCAAGCAACCGATCCGCGACCTGCCCCTCATTGCTGCACGGGATCACGGTTTGTTGATCAACGTGACACGGGGTAAAACCATTCGATTACTGCCGCCGCTGACGATTGATGAGCGGGAGGTGGAGATGATTGTCAGAGGGGTTCGTCGGGCCGTGAATGCGGTTTGATCGTTCCCACGCTCTGCGTGGGAATGCCTCTTGTGACGCTCTGCGTCACGCTTTTGGGGACGCAGAGCGTCCCTGACTGCATTCCCACGCGGAGCGTGGGAACGATCAAATGGGTAATGCCGATCAGTTAAGCCTAATACGCGAACCGAACTCAGGCTTCGCCAGCTGCTACAAAGTGTGGTTCGGTTTAACTGATCGGCATTAGAGGATATGGGATGGTTTATCGGTGTTCGCGAACTCGCTGATTTCGGCTCGATCCATAAGTTTGATTTTTGAGCCGTTGAACCCTTTGAACAATTGCCGGTGTGCGGCAAATCCACTGGAGTCCTCGCGCAGCCGATAACTGGCGGCCCATTCCAGCAACGCCATCAGCAACTTGTCATCGTCCGGTTTTTGTACTCGCTGGCGAATATTGGCAACGCAGCTTTCATCATCCACACACAACCAGATCAGCGCCGTTGCCCGGTGCATAAGCTCGCTGACGATCCAGCCATAAACACCTTCGATCACCCACTGTTCTTCATCGGCCGCAATCCGCGCTATGTCCAGTACTGCGGCATATGGGCGGGCGATGCTGTGTTCGTCCGAGATCCAGTGGATCTTGTCGAGATCAATCCATGGCGCCTTGAGTTGTGCCGCCAATCGTTTCGCCAGCCAACTTTTGCCTGAGCCAGAGTTGCCGATGATCAGCGTGCGGGTGAGGTTCATGGAGAATCGCCGTTTCAGTCGTCATGTTCAGGCGCAACCATCCGGGTCTTGGGCGAGCCGTTTGAGTTGTGCTGATAAATGTCCTGGGGTTGTCCTTTCTCATTGAAGAACACCTGGCCGATGCCTGCCGAATTCCATAGCCGTTCGCCGGCCTCGGCATGTTCGGGGGTGTGCGGGACGATGCGCATGCGGCGGCGTTTGGTCAGCCAGTTCAGTGGCGAACGCGGCGAATAGAGCCAGCGATTGAGGCGGTCGAACCATTCGAGCAGTCTGGGCGGGAATTCGTTTTTGATGCCGCTGCTGGTGATCTGCCAGATTTTCGGGCCGCCCTTGCGGTGTCGGATAAACACTTCGTAGACGAAGGAATAATGCACGTCACCGGACAGCACCACGTAGTTACCCGGTGTGCGCGAGTGTCGGAAAATGTTCAGGATCACTTGGGCCGCGCCGCGATGGGCCATCCAGTTTTCGGCGTCCACCAGCAGGGGATAACCGAACCAGCTGAAGACTTTCTGCACGGTTTCGATCAGTTTGACGCCGAAGATCGGCGCGGGTGAAACGATGATCGCCGACGGGTGATCCAGCAGCTCCTGTTGCAGTTCGCAGAGGGCTTCCCAGTCCAGCAAACCCGACGGTAGCTTGAGGTTCATCTCGCTGCGCCAGCGCCGGGTGCGGGTATCGATCACCACCAGCGCGGGCGTGGTGGGCAGCACGTATTGCCACTGCTGAAATTTCAACAGCGTGTCGATCAAATCATCCTGCACCGGACTGTCGAGGTAACGATCGCCCCCGGTGGCGCTGAGCAAACGGGTTTTTTCCAGAATGTCGCCAAACGCATCCGGGTTGTTGCCCCAGCCCTGGCACAGCATGTAGGCGATCAGGGCGTTGCCGATGATGCGCTTGGAGAACGGATGGCCGTAGGCCGTTTCCTCCCATTGCGCGGACAGATTCCAGTCGTCGGTAATGTCGTGGTCGTCGAAGATCATCAGGCAAGGCAGGTGCGCCATGGCCCGTGCGGCACCGCCCAGGCCCGACTGGAAGTCATCGATACAGGTTTGTTCAACGGCATAGAGTTTTTGTCTTGCGAGCGTCAGCGCGGGAGGTTGCGGATTGATCAGTGTCCAGGGCGTCGGCGACCAGACCAGCAGGTACATGGCCATCACTTCGGCGAAGGTCATCAGGTGATTGTCGGCATTGCTGCTGGTGAAAATCGGTTTACTCGCGCCGCCGAAAAATCGATCCCGCAGGGTTTCGTTGCTCTTGAGCGCCGGTAACAAATCCGCACGGTGGTAGTAACTGGCCGGATGTTCGTAGAGTTTGGCGCTGTCGCTGACCACGGCGCCTTCGAGGCACTCTTCAAACAGCCCCAATCGCTCGATCAAGGCATGGATCGCCCGTAACATCGGGCCCGCCACATCGTCGGCGTAAACCTGGTCGCCGCTCATCATCAACAACGCCGGCCGCTGCGAGGCGTCCTGTTCCTCGGCCAATACACGGTCGACACAGAGCAAACCATCGGTGGCCGGGTAGTGCGGTTTGCGGCAGGAACCATGCAGCAACTGATCAATGCGCGAGCGCAGGACAAAGTTCGGGCGACGCGCATCGCCGTAGAGCAGATGCGGGGCCCACTCGGCGACGCCCGTCATCGCGTCATCGATCAACAGGTCGTACTCGATCAGTGTGTCGCAGGGCAGGGCCGTCGCCAGCGGCACATCGATCAAGTGGATAAACCCGTGAGTGCCGATCGGGATGACCGTGCACTGTCCGGCATCCAGACGGATGTCGTCGCAGTCTTGCAGACGCAACGTCAGCGACAATTCGCGGGATCCGACCAGCCACATGACCAGCCGTGCAGGTTCCAGCCGCCGCAACAGCGGGCCGACCAGCACCGGAGGCAGTGAGTGGCAATCGTCAGGCAATGGCAGAGATACGGACATCCGGTTTCAAGACTCTTGGTGCACAGGATGGCGATGATAGCTCAGGTGGTCGCCTTTTCCTGTTAAGCGGGAGCCGCGATTTCTCACGACCCCACGCCCAAGAGTTTGTGTGAGCTTAAGCCTCCCAGCCCGCCCCACTGACAGCCGCTTGCGCCAGTGGGTGCATGTCCGCCCCCTGATGCTCCATTTGCCAGGCCAGCAATTCCTTGCGCATGCCAGGCGTCCAGTACATTTTCAGGTGATTACGCACACCGAGCACGGCGGTTTGCTCGTCCGGTTCGCTGGCGAAGTACTGGGCGATCTGGTTGGCCATTTTGATCAGGTTTTCAGTGCTCATCGGCGCACCTCCGCTTTGGCGCCACGGGCCGGACGGCGTTCCTTGAGCAAACGGTCCTGTTCATCGCTGAACGCCTGATAGCGTTTCTGCCATTCGGAAGGGTGGTAGACGCGGCTGACCTCCACGGCGGTGACCTTGTACTCCGGACAGTTGGTGGCCCAGTCGGAGTTGTCGGTGGTGATCACGTTGGCCCCCGACTCAGGGAAGTGGAAAGTGGTGTACACCACGCCCGGTGCGACCCGTTCGGTGACCCGCGCACGCAGGACGGTCTGCCCGGCGCGGCTGCCGATGCCGACCCAGTCACCCTCGTTGATGCCACGACTTTCGGCGTCGGTCGGGTGGATTTCCAGGCGGTCTTCGTCGTGCCAGGCGACGTTTTCGGTACGCCGGGTCTGGGCACCGACGTTGTACTGGCTGAGGATGCGCCCGGTGGTCAGCAGCAGCGGATAGCGACTGTTGACCTTTTCCTCGGTGGGCACGTAGCCAGTGAGCATGAACCGCCCCTTGCCCCGCACGAATTGTTCGATGTGCATGGTCGGCGTGCCGTCGGGTGCCGCAGCGTTGCACGGCCATTGCAGGCTGCCGTGGCGATCCAGTTCGGCGTAGCTGACGTTGGTGAAAGTTGGCGTCAGGCTGGCGATTTCATCCATGATTTCTGATGGGTGTTGGTAATTCATCGGGTAGCCCAACGCGCTGGCCAAGGCCACGGTGCCCTCCCAATCGGCCTTGCCGCCCAGCGGATCCATGACCTTGTGTACCCGCGAAATGCGGCGCTCGGCGTTGGTGAAGGTGCCGTCCTTCTCCAGGAACGAAGCGCCCGGCAGGAATACGTGGGCGAACTTGGCGGTTTCGTTGAGGAAAATATCCTGCACCACCACGCATTCCATGGCCGACAGGGCAGCGGTGACGTGCTGGGTATTCGGGTCGCTCTGAGCGATGTCCTCGCCTTGGCAATACAAGCCCTTGAAACTGCCGGCCAGTGCAGATTCGAACATGTTCGGAATACGCAGGCCCGGATCGGGTTGCAGCGTGACGTTCCACGCCTGTTCGAACTGCGCCCGTACCACTTCGTTGGAGATGTGCCGGTAGCCGGGCAGCTCGTGGGGAAAGGAGCCCATGTCGCAGGAGCCCTGAACGTTGTTCTGCCCACGCAGCGGGTTCACGCCCACGCCTTCGCGACCGATGTTGCCGGTGGCCATGGCCAGGTTGGCGATGCCCATGACCGCGGTGCTGCCTTGGCTGTGTTCGGTGACGCCGAGGCCGTAGTAGATCGCCGCGTTGCCGCCGGTGGCATACAGACGAGCGGCGGCGCGGATGTAGGCAGGCTCTACGCCGCAGATGTCGCCAAGGACTTCCGGCGCGTTTTCCGCACGGCTGACAAACTCGCTCCAGCGGGCGAAATCACTGCCCTCGCAACGGGCGTCGATAAAGCTCTGATCGAGCAGGCCTTCGGTGACGATGACGTGGGCCAGGGCGTTGAGCATGGCGACGTTGGTGCCCGGGCGCAGGGCCAAATGATATTCAGCGCGGGCATGCACCGAGTCCACCAGATCAATGCGGCGTGGATCGATGACAATCAGTCGAGCACCTTCACGCAGGCGGCGTTTGAGCTGGGAGGCGAACACCGGGTGCGCATCGCTGGGGTTGGCGCCCATCACCAGGATCACGTCGGCCTGCATCACCGAGTCGAAGCTCTGGGTGCCGGCGGACTCGCCCAAGGTTTGTTTCAAACCATAGCCGGTCGGCGAGTGGCAGACCCGCGCACAGGTGTCGACGTTGTTGTTACCGAACGCGGCGCGCACCAGTTTTTGCACCAGATAGGTTTCTTCGTTGGTGCAGCGACTGGAGGTGATGCCACCAATGGAATCGCGGCCGTATTTTTGCTGCAGTCGGCGGAATTCGCTGGCGGCGTAGGTCACCGCTTCATCCCAGCTGACTTCCTGCCAAGGGTCGTTGATGTGCTGGCGGATCATCGGCTTGGTGATGCGATCCGGGTGAGTGGCGTAACCCCAGGCGAAGCGCCCTTTGACGCAGGAGTGGCCGTGGTTGGCCTGACCATTCTTGTCCGGAACCATGCGCACCAGTTGATCGCCTTTCATCTCGGCGCGGAACGAGCAACCCACGCCGCAATAGGCACAGGTGGTGATCACGCTGCGTTCAGGCTGACCCAGCTTGACCACGCTTTTTTCCATCAGGGTCGCGGTGGGGCAGGCTTGCACACAGGCGCCGCAGGACACGCATTCCGAGTCGAGGAAATTATCGCCACCGGCGGCCGCGACCCGGGATTCGAAACCGCGCCCGGTGATGGTCAGGGCAAAAGTGCCCTGGGTTTCTTCGCAGGCACGCACGCAGCGGTTGCAGACGATGCACTTGCTCGGGTCGTAGTCGAAGTAGGGGTTTGAGGTGTCCTTCACGTCGGCGAGATGGTTGTCACCTTCATAGCCGTAACGTACTTCCCGCAAGCCGACCTGACCGGCGACGGTCTGCAGCTCGCAGTTGCCGTTGGCCGAGCAGGTCAGGCAGTCCAGCGGGTGATCGGAGATGTACAACTCCATGACGTTGCGGCGCAGGGTCGCGAGCTTCGGCGTCTGGGTGTGCACGCTCATGCCTTCGCTGACCGGCGTGGTGCAGGACGCCGGGTAGCCGCGCATGCCATCGATCTCCACCAGACACATGCGGCAAGAGCCGAAGGCTTCGAGGCTGTCGGTGGCGCACAGTTTCGGAATCGTGGTGCCCATCAGCGCAGCGGCGCGCATCACCGAAGTGCCTTCGGGCACGCTGATGCTGCGGCCGTCGATGTTCAGGGTGACTTGCACCTGGCTGTCGCGGGCCGGAGTGCCAAGATCGATGTCGGTATTCGGGTCGAAGAGAGTGATCATTGGTCGGCCTCCGAAGATTGCAGACCGAAGTCGGCGGGGAAGTACTTGAGGGCGCTGGCGACCGGAAAGGAAACCATGCCGCCCAAGGCGCACAGCGAACCGTATTGCAGGGTGTCGCACAGGTCCTTGAGGATGATCACCTGCTCATCGCGACCGCTCTGGTCCGGCGCGGCCAGCAGCCGGTCGATGACCTCCACGCCACGGGTCGAGCCGATGCGGCAGGGCGTGCATTTGCCACAGGATTCCTCGGCGCAAAACTGCATGGCGAAGCGCGCCATGTGGGCCATGTCCAGGCTGTCGTCAGCCACCACCACACCACCGTGACCGAGCATCGCGCCGATACCGGCGAACGCTTCGTAATCCAGCGGCGTGTCGAATTGCGAAGGTGGCACCCAGGCGCCCAGCGGGCCACCGACCTGGGCGGCTTTCAGCGGTCGGCCACTGGCGGTGCCTCCGCCGTAGTCTTCCACCAATTCACGCAGCGTCAGGCCGAAGGCCCGTTCCACCAGGCCGCCGTGACGAATATTGCCCGCCAACTGGAAGGGCATGGTGCCGAGGGAGCGGCCCATGCCGTAATCGCGATAAAACTGCGCGCCCTTGGCCAGAATCAGCGGCACCGAGGCCAGGGTCAGCACGTTGTGCACCAGAGTCGGCAGGCCGAACAGCCCCTGCAACGCGGGAATCGGTGGCTTGGCGCGGACGATCCCACGCTTGCCTTCGAGCGAGTCCAGCAGTGCGGTTTCTTCACCGCAGATGTAAGCACCGGCACCGACACGCACTTCCATATCGAAGGCCAAGCCGCTGCCGCCGACATTGGCGCCGAGGTAGCCGTTAGTGCGGGCAATCTCCAGCGCCTCGTTCAGCGTGGCGATGGCCTGTGGATATTCCGAGCGTACATAGATGTAGCCGTAGCTGGCGCCGACGGTGATACCGGCAATCGCCATGCCTTCGATCAGCAGGAAGGGGTCGCCTTCCATCAACATGCGGTCGGCGAAGGTGCCGGAATCGCCCTCGTCGGCGTTGCACACAATGTACTTCTGCGCCGCCTGGGTGGCGCGTACCGTGCGCCATTTGATCCCGGCGGGGAAGGCTGCGCCGCCACGGCCGCGCAGGCCCGAATCGAACACCGCCGTCGCGGTTTCATCACCGCCAATGGTGACGGCCCTGTTCAAACCCTCGAAACCGCCGTGGGCTCGGTAATCATCCAGCGACAGCGGCCGGGTGATACCGGCGCGGGCGAACAGCAGGCGTTGTTGAGACTTGAGATAGGGCAGCTCTTCTACAAGACCCAAGGCCAGAGGATGGGCGGACGGCTCACCTTGGAGCGCATCGAGCACGGACGGCACATCGGCCGCGGTCAGCGGGCCAAAGCCGATACGACCTTGCGGGGTATCCATTTCCAGCAAGGGTTCCAGCCAGTACAGGCCGCGAGAGCTGGTGCGTTGCAGGTCTTGGCTGGCGAGGGCCGAGGCCACCTCATCGGCACCGACGGCACGGGCCAGGGAATCACAGGACAGATAGAGGCTCATACGTCCTCCCGGCAAGCGTCGAGCAGGGCATCCAGACGCTCGGCACTCAACCGCGCATGCACCTGACCATCCAGCTCCAGCGCTGGCGAACAAGCACAAGCGCCGAGGCAATACACCGGACGCAAACTGATATTGCCGTCGGCGCTGCTGCCGTGATCATCCAGTTGCAGACGTTCACGCAACTGCGCAGCGAGCTGCTCGGCGCCGCGACTCTTGCAGGACTCAGCCCGACACAGACGCAGAATATGCCGAGCTGGCGGCGCAGTGCGAAAATCATGGTAAAAACTGATCACCCCGCGAATCTCCGCCTGACTCTGATTGAGGGCGTGGGCAATCTCGGGGATGGCGGCATCGGGGATGTAACCGATACCGGCCTGAATCTCATGAAGAATGGGCAACAGTGCGCCAGGGGTGCCCTTGTGGCGCTCCAGCAGGCTGTTGACCATCGGCAGGTGCAACATCTCATCAGGCATTCAGCAATCCTCACGGTCACGGACAAACCAGGCGGTCGTCGGTCGTCCGAAAGTGTCGGCTGCGGCACTCACACCACGTCACGGTATCGTGGCATTGTCAGGCCGTTGGCCAGGGCACCCTGAGCGGGCATCTTGTTGTACCCGGCGCGGTCTTCGCCGCACCTCAAAAGGGCATTAAGGGAGCTTGCCACGCGGCTATTGATTCGACTGCACCAAAGCGACGTGTTTGGTTCTTTCTACGACTACCCATTAAGTCTAGACGAGGCCCAGCCCAAGGCGTCGTACGCAGCTCGTACTCGGGATTTACATTCAAAAAACAGGGAATGACAAATGATTGATTTCAACAACAAAGGCTTCTTCAAACTCAAGCAAAACGAAGAATACGCCGAACGCGTCAGCGCGCTGCTGCTGGAAGGGGAGCAGGTCATCGACGCCTACAAATCCATGCGCGACGGCGTAGTGTTCACCAACAAACGCATCATCGCCGTCAACGTACAGGGCATCACCGGCAGCAAAAAAGACTTCACCTCGCTGCCTTATAAAAACATCGTGGCGTACTCGGTGGAAACGTCCGGGACGTTTGATCTGGACTCGGAGCTGGAGATTTACTTTTCGTCGTTGGGCAAAGTGAAGTTTGAATTCACCGGCAAGACGTCGATGGTGGAAATCTCAAAACTGATTTCCCAGCACGTGCTCTGACCCAAACACGAAAAAGCCCCCGCAATCCCAGTGGGAGGGGGCTTGCCCAAATGCCGATCAGTTAAGCCATAACGCGATCTGTAGCAGCTGGCGAAGCCTGCGTTCGGCTGCGCAGCAGTCGTGACATCAGACGATGCGGTGTTTCAGGTAGACCGCAAACTCCGGATCCAGATGGCCGCAGAATGAACGCTCCGACATAATCCATCAGGCACTACAGGACAGTTGAAAGATGTAGTCCGGACTGCTGAAAGCTTTTCCAGTCATGCTTTCAAGGCGCCTTATCTGATCTGGCGTTAAGTCGTATTCATAAATGGCGTCTTCCGGCTCACTCCACGCCATAAGCTCTGCCAACTGACCGAACCGGTCGGCGGGGATTTCAATGCTGAACGCCAGCTCCTCAGTTCCCTTGTCGAATGCAAGAATCTCATGCAGCATTTTTCTGACTCCTATCAAAGTTACTTTGGCGTGGTTCGGCCTGGCTCGGCGTCCTTTGCTCGCTCGCCCGTGTCAGGGTTGAACTCTCCCAAATGCTTGCCTCGTTTGTCGTAGAGCTCAACCCTGCCATTCTCGTAATCCCATTCATAAATTCGTCCCTTGCGGTCTTTCCAGCGTTTTCGCTTATGTCCAACACCTTTGACAGAGCTCTTTGACGGACTGAGTACGGCATCTGGAAAAGCAAAAAGGGAACAGATTTATTTTTCAGATAAATAAATCTGTCCCCTTGTTCCCGGTCCCCTTGTTCCCCAGCTAGCAGCAATGCCTGTGTTACTGGCGATACCTGTCGGGCGCCGTGGTCGTGCCAGTGACGCGCCTGGTCCGGCTTGCTGAGAGATTGCCCGTAGGTTGGCTACGCCCGCACCCCAATGAATAGGTCTAGTTCGGTCGGTAGGGGCTCATTGATTAATACTGCAATCTGCTGCACTTGATTGCTGGTTAGTAACCATTCCCCATCTGGACTCCCCTCGAGGCTGTCCCAGCCAAGAACCTCCAATACCGCTGCCTCATGCTCAGGCTGAACGGTGTGGTCGTATTTCAGCGAGTCATCCTCAACATCGCCTTGTAAAAAACCGCTAATCCATAAAAACATAATCGACCTCATATCCTATTTTGGCGTGGTTCTGCCTGGCTTTGCAGGCTTGGTCTGTTCACCCGTTTCTGGATTGAACTCTCCAAGATGTTTCCCCTGTGAATCGTACATTTCAACCGCGCCGTGTTGGCTATCCCACTCGTATATCCGGCCCTTTCGATCTTTCCAGCGACTACGTTTGCCCCCGCCACCCTGGACACTACTCTTGGATTTAACAGGGACCGTATCCGGGAATGCAGGCAAGCCCAAAGGCGGCTTGTGGTATTGGATATCACCACCGCCGAGAGGCCTCGAAAACACCAAGTACAACGAGCTCAGGCCTGAGTCTGCCGGAAAGACCAGAATGCAGTCATCGGCCTCTATGCCGTCATCTACCGGATAGCCCTCGATCTGGGAATCTGTTCCTTCCGGGATCGGGTGTACGAGAATTGTGCCTTGGCTGTTGCTGGCGTCAGGGTGGACCATTGGCGGTATGCCTGATCGTCCTCTAGGTGTCCACAGGATGGTGGCGCCATTTAGCTCGGCTTCGATCGCGGTCTTGGAGGTGTTCCACTGGGCTTGCACCGTGCGGACCGTGTCATCACCTAACGGGCCGGTATGAATGCCGTAAACCTGTAACACGCCCTCAGCATCGCGGCGAAACTGAAAGCGCACGCGGGTCGGAGCACGGGTCATGCTGCGTAGCTGATCGTCGGTATAGAGCGTGCCGTCGCCCATTTTGGTCGGAAGCATGCCCAACACAAACACCCCGGCAGGATTTCCACGCAATGCCCAGGTGAATCCGTTTTGCATGATGCCGCCACCCGCTATGCGCCCCAGTACAGCGTCGAACCCTAGAGCGAGTCCGGCAGCCTCTGCCGCCGACGGGACAAGCATCGAACCAGTCAGCATGACCTTGCCAAAGTCCGAGGCGGGCATGGTGTTGCTACCGGCGTGAGTGCTCCCCCAGTTTTCAGGTGTGCAGCACTTGGCAAAAACCGGGTCTGTACGATCCTTGGGAATTGGCCATTCATCTTTGGGGATATATTCCGGCTCTGGCTTCGGGGGCGGATTCCAGCCGGCCCACGAGGCGCCACCGTTCGGACGCTTCCGGTTCCAAATGTCGTCGAAAGGATGTTTTTTCCGTGTGTCCATGGTCATGACAATCCCTGTGTGACTTCGTCTCGAGACAGGAGATTGTTGGTCAGCTCGTTTCCCAGTCAATTTGACTCGGTAACCTCAAGTTTCAGACTCTGCGAAGTACGCAAGATCCGCTGCGGGCTTCGTACGTATCAAGCTGTAATCCAATATTCATGGACGCCATCACACGGTCCTTCTGCGGGAGCGAGCCTGCTCGCGAAAGCGCCGGTTCAGTCAATGCTGAACCGACTGCCGTCATCACAAGCAGTCCGCTCCCTATTTTTCAGCCGCTACTCTTCAGTCGTCGCCGTCCGCTCAGGTGTCGCCGCAGAACCCCGACCCCGACCCCGCCCAAGCACCTTCACCGCATCATCAACCACCGCCTTACTCATCGCCGTCAAATAATGCGCGGCCCAAGCGTGGCGGTCGGTGTCTGTGGCGTAGGCGGCATCTTCGTTCAGCTTCTTGGCGAGAAACAGAAAGTCAGAAGCCATGGCTAATGCATCACCGAGTGGAACGCCACGAGTGACATGGAAAAGTGGTTGATCTGCGCAGTAAATGGCAGGTGTTAGGCCGATGGTTTTCAGCTCTGATTGATCGGTCATTGGCCACCTCCGGTGATGGAGAGGCGGTTGGAGAGGGCAGACAGTGGGACGTTACGCAACTGGGAGTCGCGTTGAGGGCAAAGCCAAATTTTGTACGTATCCATACAGCGCATTGTGAAGCTCCTTAATTTTTAAGAGCCGCCACAATTCGTTACCAAGCGAATGGGTGGCAGCTGTGCGCAGGTTGGTAAACCGGGAAATCAAGGAAACCGGCACGTCCGAAGACGTCCCACGCACAGCCGCCATAACGCAGATCGCAGGCGAAAAAAAAGCGCCTGCGAACGCATGGCACTGTTGCGCAGTGATTTACCTCGGGTTACCAAGCCCGGTCGCTGAATTGGCAGCGACGGTGGGAGGGTATCGTGGGGATCTCGTTACTGCAACCCTCCAAATTTCTGCGTAATAATCTGGTCGATCGCGGGGTGAACTCGGGTTATGAAGTCGCGGCGTCGAGCTGCACTTAAGTCATGAAATGTGTTGAAACACGGCGGTGCCATCCGTCTGCGGGTTACATATTTGCGCTTCGAGTCGTTGCGTATTTACCTCATACTCGCGTGCTTCTTCCGACGTAGCTCTGCTACTCGACTAATCTGTAGACGCTGCCCACTAGACCATTAATAGCCAAGGAGAAAGGCAATGCCAGATAACCGGTCCCCGCGTCAGTCGGCTGCATCTGCAAAGGATGCTCTCGAACGTTTGCTGGACCCATCTAATTTGCCTGTGACCCTATGAGCCAAGCCGCCTTAGTCAATCCAGGCCTGCTCACATGGTCTCGTGAGCGCGCAGGTCTCTCTACTGAGCAGGTTGCTAAAAAGCTGCCAGTGAAACCTGATCGAGTAGAGGAATGGGAGGCTGGCGAGACCAAGCCAACATTCCTTCAGGCTCAAAAGTGGGCGAGTCTCGTTCACATCCCTTTTGGCTTCTTGTTTCTTGTGCGCCCGCCATTTGAACAACTGCCTTTACCTGATCTTCGGACCGTCGGCGATATTGCGCCTCAACGTCCCAGCCTGGAGTTGTTGGACACCGTCAGGGACTCCATGCGTAAGCAGGACTGGTATCTGGAATATCTGCAACACCAGGAACATCAGCCGCTGGCATTTGTCGGTCGCTTCAGCAGCCGATCTCAAGTCGCAGAGGTGGTGGACGATATCCGCCGGACGCTCGGTGTGAACCCTGACGCTGCTCGATTGGATTACGACAAATACAGCCGTGCCTTGATCGAAGCTGCAGAAGCGGCTGGCATTTTGGTTATGCGCAGTGGCATTGCGCTAGGAAATACTCATCGCAAACTTGAAGTCAGCGAGTTCCGGGGTTTTGCCATCAGTAATACCTACGCCCCCGTGGTATTCGTCAACAGTTCCGATGCCCCCACTGCCCGGCTGTTCACCTTACTTCACGAGCTGGCCCATATCTGGATTGGTAGCAGTGGAGTGTCTGACGGAAACACCGCCAATGGTCGAGATGAGGAGCGCTTCTGCAATGCAGTTGCAGGTGAGTTTCTGGCTCCCGAAGCCCAATTTCGTGCCCTGTGGAACCCTGATGTTAACTGGGAGGACAATTTAGCTCCGCTAGCCACTCGGTTTCACATTAGTAAATTAGCCATCGGTCGTCGGGCATTAGACCTTGGTTATATAATCCAAGCGCATTACAGCGTTTACTATCGAATGATCCTCAGGGCTTTCCAGGATGAAAAAGGTGGCGCGGGTGACTATTACCGTAACTCCACCGCGAAAAACAGCCCTCGCCTAAGCAAAGCAGTACTGACTGAAGCAATGAGTGGTCGGATGCTGCTACGCGAGGCTGGACACTTGCTCGGCGTGCAACCTGCCAAGTTAAGGACACTCGCAAGTAAGATCACGGAATGAATTATTTACTCGACGCTAACACGCTGATCGAAGCAAAGAACCGTTACTACGGCATGACAATCTGTCCTGGTTTTTGGCAATGGTTATTGCTGAAAAATGAAGCGTTGGCTTTAGCCACCATTGCACCTGTAATGGATGAACTAACAAAAGGGCATGACGATCTAGCGGGTTGGGCGAAGGACAATTCTGATTTCTTTCACTCCACCACCGGTCAGGATACGCAACTGGCATTCATGCAGATTGCGGGGCTTGTTGCTGATCAAGTGCCTAAGATGAAAACTGGCGCTATGGAGGAATTTTTAGCGGGTGCTGACCCTTGGTTGATTGCGAAGGCGATGACTTCAGGGGCTACAGTAGTTACTCACGAAGTATTGAATCTCGAAGCTAAGCGAAAATTCATCATTCCTAATATTTGTAAGGAGCTGAATGTTCCTTTCTTGAATACGTTTGAATTGCTGCATAGGCTTGAAGCGAGGTTTGTGTTGCCTGCTTGAAAAAAGTGCCTTGCTGAAATCGTTTGGACTTGAAATTCTTAACAGAGTGAATGGGAATAAATCTTTCCCGTTTTTTTGGATCATTCTTGCTAGAGTTCTAGTGTGGAGAAAAAGTTTGTCCTCTCTTTTCTCCACATCAGGCCGGTTCCCCGATGCACCACCACTGCACTGCGATTTCATCGTCAGGCTGAGTAACGTCATGCCCGTGCTCAATGAAATTTGCTGGCATGTGCAACGCAAGCGCATGACTGATTCGCTCTGGCATGAGCGCGTTAGTTTCACCAAGAAAACCCAAATAATAGTCCCGGTCATAGAAAACGGTGATCTCGCTCTGATGAACCCATCGCCACACCAGCAGGCAAGCGACGCGGTAGTAACCTTGTGAGTGGTCAGCAGCGTTGGACAGGTGGCTAGCGGCTTCGAGCAGTTGCTGAATGCAGAAGGCCTGAACTTCGATCCTGGCTCGAGGACCTTCGACCAGAGCCTCATGCACCGGGATTTTCCAGTGTGTGTAGCGCTCCATTTGCGCGGATCGCGGGTAAAACTCGTCGCGAAAACTGCAGGCCCAGCGCTCTAGGGCGCAATGGAAAAGTGGACAGGTCCATTCTCATTTCAACCCAGTATCCCTCGGTGTAAAGGGGTTTCAAGCCTGCTCCTGACCCGAGCATTCACTGAATGTCTTTCAGATATTCCTTGAGCGCAATGAGCGGGGCTTCAAGCTGATCCATCGTCTGCGCGGCGCTGAAATCAGCTGACAACCTGTTCAGCTCCCGCCCCATTGGCGTATCAACACCGTCTAAAGCTTCCAATGCCAAACCCACGCAGTGCGACACTCTAAACTGGATCGAGTCAACATCGCCCCTGCGCAAGAGTAAGCCAAACACCTCCCGCTCATACTCACTCATCACCAAATCATCCCGAAGGATCGGACTCGAATCCTCCGTCTCATAAGCAAGCTTGAGGCAGAACAGGGCGACGGTTTCCAGCAGCAGTTCCATGGGATGAATCCTTGAGAGGGGTCGTACAGGCAAGAATACGAAGATCAAAAGCTCGCAGCCTTCGGCAGCTGCTACACGACAGCGGTAAGCAAGCTCACTTTCCGACAGACGAAAAAAAAGGCCTTGCTAAGCAAGACCTTTCTTAATTTTGGTGCCCCGAGGGAGACTCGAACTCCCACTCCTTTCGAAAACGGATTTTGAATCCGCCGCGTCTACCAATTCCGCCATCAGGGCTCAATGGCCGCGGAGTATAGAGATGAGATAACCGTTGGTCAATCAGGTACATGGAGAATTTTTGATATTTCCGCTAGACTTCCCGGCCCTGCTAGACGAACCCCATCATGCGCGTTGCTGACTTTACCTTCGAACTCCCCGATTCGCTGATCGCCCGCCATCCTTTGGCCGAGCGTCGCAACAGTCGCCTGTTGACCCTTGATGGGGTCAGCGGCGCCCTGGCACACCGTCAATTCACTGATTTGCTTGAGCATTTGCGCCCAGGCGATTTGATGGTGTTCAACAATACCCGGGTGATTCCGGCGCGGCTGTTTGGCCAGAAGGCTTCCGGCGGCAAGCTGGAAATCCTGGTCGAGCGCGTGCTCGACAGTCATCGCGTGCTGGCGCATGTGCGCTCCAGCAAGTCGCCGAAACCGGGTTCCAAGATCCTGATTGATGGCGGTGGCGAGGCCGAGATGCTGGCGCGTCACGATGCGTTGTTTGAGTTGGGGTTCGCCGAAGAGGTGTTGCCGCTGCTCGACCGCGTCGGGCACATGCCGTTGCCGCCTTATATAGACCGCCCGGATGAAGGCTCGGACCGTGAGCGTTATCAGACGGTCTACGCCGAGCGCCTGGGCGCTGTGGCGGCGCCGACGGCGGGCCTGCATTTCGATCAGCCGCTGATGGAGGCGATTGCCGCCAAGGGTATCGACACCGCGTTCGTGACCTTGCACGTCGGCGCCGGCACGTTCCAGCCGGTGCGCGTCGAGAAGATCGAAGATCACCACATGCACAGCGAATGGCTGGAAGTCGGCCAGGACGTGGTGGATGCGGTGGCGGCCTGCCGCGCTCGCGGTGGTCGCGTGGTGGCCGTGGGGACCACCAGCGTGCGTTCGCTGGAAAGTGCTGCGCGCGATGGTGTGCTCAAGCCGTTCAGTGGCGACACCGACATTTTCATCTACCCAGGCCGACCGTTTCATGTGGTCGATGCTCTGGTCACGAACTTCCATTTGCCCGAATCCACGCTGTTGATGCTGGTTTCGGCGTTCGCCGGTTATCCCGAAGCCATGGCTGCTTATAAAGCGGCCGTCGAGCATGGATACCGCTTTTTCAGCTACGGTGATGCGATGTTTATCACCCGTAACCCCGCACCACGTGGCCCAGAGGAAACAGAATGAGTCGCCAAAGTCGTATGTCGTTTGAGTTGCTTGCTACTGACGGCAAGGCTCGTCGCGGTCGTTTGACCTTTCCACGCGGCACCGTAGAAACCCCGGCGTTCATGCCGGTGGGCACCTACGGCACCGTCAAGGGCATGTTGCCGCGGGATATCACCGCCACGGGCGCGGAAATCATTCTGGGCAACACCTTCCACTTGTGGCTGCGTCCTGGCACTGAAGTGATCAAGAAGCACGGCGACCTGCACGATTTCATGCAGTGGAAAGGCCCGATTCTGACCGACTCCGGTGGTTTTCAGGTGTTCAGCCTGGGCGCCATGCGCAAGATCAAGGAGGAGGGCGTGACCTTCGCTTCTCCGGTCGACGGCGCCAAAGTGTTCATGGGCCCGGAAGAGTCGATGCAGGTTCAGCGTGACCTGGGCTCGGACATCGTGATGATTTTCGACGAATGCACTCCGTACCCGGCTGACGAAGACGTCGCTCGCGTGTCGATGGAGCTGTCGTTGCGTTGGGCCAAGCGCTCGAAAGAAGCCCATGGCGACAACACGGCGGCGCTGTTTGGCATCGTGCAGGGCGGCATGCACCAGGACCTGCGCATGCGCTCCCTGGAAGGCCTCGACCAGATTGGCTTTGATGGCCTGGCCATTGGCGGTCTGTCGGTGGGCGAGCCCAAGCACGAAATGATCAAGGTGCTGGATTACCTGCCGGGTCAGATGCCGGCTGACAAACCTCGTTACCTTATGGGCGTTGGCAAACCGGAAGATCTGGTTGAGGGTGTGCGCCGCGGTGTGGACATGTTCGATTGCGTGATGCCAACCCGTAATGCCCGCAATGGGCATCTGTTCATTGACACAGGCGTGCTGAAGATCCGTAACGCGTTCCATCGCCATGATGATTCGCCGCTGGATCCGACCTGCGATTGCTACACCTGCCAGAACTTCTCCCGTGCTTATCTGCACCATCTGGACAAGTGCGGCGAAATGTTGGGTAGCATGTTGAATACCATCCACAATTTGCGCCATTACCAGGTGCTTATGGCTGGTTTGCGCGAGTCTATTCAACAAGGTACATTGGCCGCCTTTGTCGATGCCTTCTACGCCAAACGCGGGTTACCTGTTCCGCCTTTGGATTGAGTTTTCTGACCCTAAGATCCAACATTTGCAACTGGAGTGCTAAATGAGCTTTTTTATCTCTAATGCCATGGCTGACGCTGCTGCACCTGCTGCTGCGGGCCCAATGGGTGGCGGCTTTGAGTGGATTTTCCTGGTCGGTTTCCTGGTTATCTTCTACCTGATGATCTGGCGTCCACAGGCCAAGCGCGCCAAAGAGCAGAAGAACCTGCTGAGCAGCCTGCAAAAAGGCGATGAAGTTGTGACCACCGGTGGTATCGCCGGCAAGATCACTAAAGTGGCAGACGATTTCGTCGTTCTGGAAGTTTCCGACACCGTCGAAATGAAATTCCAGAAAGGCGCCATTGCCGCCACGCTGCCAAAAGGCACGCTAAAAGCGATCTAAGTTTCAACTTCTACTCAATCGACGGGGCGCGCAAGGCGCCCCGCGTCATATAGCGGGCGGCGTGATGCTGAACAAATACCCTCTGTGGAAATACATTCTGATCCTGGCGGTGCTGGCGGTCGGTTTGATTTATTCCGCTCCCAATTTATATCCTGATGACCCGGCCATTCAGGTCAGCGGCGCAAGCACTGCGCTGGTCGTCACTCAGGCTGATCTGGATCGCGTGAGCGCTGCGCTCAAGGAATCCGGGATCAGCGTCAAGGCTGCCACGCTGTCGGCGAACGGCAAGGGTGGTCTGATTCGTCTGACCAAGGCTGAAGCTCAGCTGCCTGCCAAAGACGTCGTGCGCAAGGTGTTGGGCGATGACTACGTTGTTGCACTGAACCTGGCACAAACCACGCCACAATGGCTGCGCAACCTGGGCGCGCACCCGATGAAGCTGGGTCTGGACTTGTCCGGTGGTGTGCACTTCCTGCTGGAAGTGGACATGGACAAAGCCATCGACGCACGCTTGAAGGTGTACGAAGGCGACGTAAAGAGCCTGTTGCGTAAAGATAAACTGCGCTATCGCAGCCTGCCGCAATTCAACGGTGCCATTCAGCTGGGCTTCACTGATGAAGCAGCCCGCGAACAAGCCCGTGTGCTGATCCGCAAGAACTTCACTGATTTCGACATTGTTCCGGCCGACCTCAATGGTCAGTTGGTGCTGCGTCTGGCGATGACCCCGGCCAAGCTGGCGGAAATCCGCGAATACTCCATCAAGCAGAACTTGACCACGGTACGTAACCGCGTCAACGAGCTGGGTGTTGCCGAACCGATCGTTCAGCGTCAGGGCGCCAACCGCATCGTGGTTGAGCTGCCGGGCGTTCAGGACACTGCAGAAGCCAAGCGTATCCTCGGCAAGACGGCCAACCTTGAGTTCCGTCTGGCAGCTGAGCCGGGTGCTTCGAAAGCCACTTCCGAAACCTTCGAGTTCCGTGAAGGCAATCGTCCGCCGGCACAGATCGAGCGTGGCCTGATCATCACCGGTGACCAGGTGACTGACGCCAAGGCTGGCTTCGGCGAGCAAGGCACGCCAGAAGTGAACATTCGTCTGGATGGTCATGGTGGCGAGCTGATGAGTCGTGCGACTCGCAGCAACGTCGGTCGCAGCATGGCGGTGATCTTCATCGAGCAGCGCCCTGTTACCACCTACACCAAGCAGATGGTCAACGGCGTCGAGAAAGACGTCGCGGTTCAAACGTTCAAAGAAGAGAAGAAGATCATCAGCCTGGCGACCATCCAGTCGCCGCTGGGTGCTCAGTTCCGCATCACTGGCCTGAACGGCCAGGGCGAGTCTTCCGAGCTGGCACTGTTGCTGCGTGCCGGTGGTCTGGCTGCCCCGATGTACTTCGCTGAAGAGCGAACCATTGGTCCAAGCCTGGGTGCCGACAACATCACCAAGGGTATCGATGCATCGCTGTGGGGCATGCTGTTTGTCTCGCTGTTCATCATCGCCATCTACCGCTTCTTCGGCATTATCGCCACTGTCGCTCTGGCGGTGAACATGGTGCTGCTGCTGGCCTTGATGTCTTTGCTGGGGGCAACGCTGACCCTGCCAGGTATCGCCGGTATCGTATTGACCATGGGTATGGCGGTCGACGCCAACGTTCTGATCTTCTCGCGGATACGTGAAGAAATCGCGGCGGGCATGACCGTTCAACGGGCAATCAACGAAGGCTTCGGCCGGGCATTCACCGCGATTCTCGACGCCAACCTGACCACCTTGTTGGTCGGCGGGATTCTCTTTGCGATGGGCACCGGCCCGGTCAAAGGTTTCGCAGTGACCATGTCCCTCGGGATCTTTACCTCGATGTTCACGGCCATCATGGTGACCCGCGCGATGGTCAACCTGATCTTCGGCGGTCGTGACTTCAAGAAGTTGTGGATTTAAGGGGCTGCCATGTTACGTACAATCAACTTCATGGGCGTTCGCAACTTTGCGTTCGGCGTCACATTGTTCCTTACAGTACTGGCGTTGTTCAGTGTTGCCACCAAGGGCATGAACTGGGGCCTGGACTTCACCGGCGGTACGCTCATCGAGCTGACCTACGAGCGTCCGGCCGACGTCACCAAGGTGCGTGAGCAGCTGGTGACAGCGGGTTATCACGAAGCCATCGTGCAGAACTTCGGTGCAACCACCGACCTGCTGGTGCGTATGCCGGGTGAAGATCCGCAACTGGGTCACCAGGTGGCCGAGGCCTTGCAAAAGGTCGGCGGCGACAACCCTGCGCAGGTCAAGCGCGTAGAGTTCGTCGGCCCGCAGGTGGGTGAAGAGCTGCGCGACCAGGGCGGCCTCGGCATGCTGATGGCGCTGGGCGGTATCCTGATCTACCTGGCGTTCCGCTTTCAGTGGAAGTTTGCGGTCGGCGCCATCGTTTCGTTGATCCACGACGTGATCGTGACCATCGGTATTCTGTCGTTCTTCCAGATCACTTTCGATCTGACGGTTTTGGCGGCGGTACTGGCGATCATTGGTTACTCGCTCAACGACACCATCGTGGTATTTGACCGGGTTCGCGAGAACTTCCGTGTACTGCGCAAGGCGAGCCTGATCGAGAACATCAACATCTCGACCACGCAAACCCTGCTGCGGACCATGGCGACCTCGATCTCGACGTTGCTGGCGATTGCGGCCCTGTTGTTCTTCGGTGGCGATAACCTGTTCGGCTTCTCCATTGCGCTGTTCATCGGTGTTCTGGCGGGTACTTACTCGTCGATCTACATCGCGAACGTGGTGCTGATCTGGCTGAACCTCAGCAGCGAGGATTTGATTCCTCCTGCGGCGACCGAGAAGGAAGTCGACGACCGCCCATAACGGTTATCGTTTTCCAGCTGTTTGCCAAAAAAGGCGCGAGTTGAACTCGCGCCTTTTTTTATGCTCCAAGGCTGGGAGAAGCGCGGGTTTTCCCGCATGTGATGGTCAGGAGGTTCATGTGAACAAGTCGATGCTGGTTGGTGCGGTTTTGGGTGCTGTCGGTGTGACTGCCGGTGGTGCTGTCGCTACCTACAGCCTGGTTAAAAGCGGTCCTGAGTATGCGCAAGTACTCGCCGTTGAGCCGGTCAAGACACAGATCAAGACGCCACGTGAAGTATGCAAGGACGTTACCGTGACTCGGCAGGCGCCGGTCAAAGATCAGCACCAGATCGCAGGTACGGTGGTCGGTGCATTAGCAGGCGGTCTGCTGGGTAATCAGGTTGGCGGCGGCTCCGGCAAGAAAATTGCCACGGTTGCGGGCGCTGTCGGCGGTGGTTATGCGGGCAACAAGGTTCAGGAAGGCATGCAGGAGCGTGACACTTACACCACGACCCAGACTCGCTGCAACACTGTGAACGACATCAGCGACAAGGTCGTTGGCTACGATGTTCGGTATTCGCTGGATGGCAAGGAAGGCAAGGTGCGGATGGATCGCGATCCGGGTAACCAGATTCCGGTCGACAAGGAAGGCAAGCTGATCCTGTCGCAGAACGACGAGAATCGCTGAATAATCAGGTTTAAGATTCAAAAAAAAGCACCTTTCGAGGTGCTTTTTTTGTGTCCACAATTTATGCATCACCCCCAATCCATGTGGGAGCGAGCCTGCTCGCGATAGCGGTCGATCAATCAACATTGATGTTGGATGTGAGGCCGCCATCGCGAGCAGGCTCGCTCCCACAATAGTTCCTTGGTGTTTGTGGGGGCGGATTCCAGACATAAAAAAGCACCCCGAAGGGTGCTTTCTCTGTCGCTGGACGCTTAGCGCTTCAGCGAAGGCGGCAGGTGCGGCTGGATAGCCGTCAGCACTGCCTTGAAGCACTTGGTGTTACCGGCAACGACGTGGCCTTTTTCAAGGAAGTCGTGACCGCCGGTGAAGTCGCTTATCAAGCCACCGGCTTCCTGGATCAGCAGGGCGCCTGCAGCCATGTCCCACTCGGACAGACCCGACTCCCAGAACGCGTCGAAACGACCGGCAGCCACGTAAGCCAGGTCCAGGCTCGCCGAGCCGGCGCGGCGGATGCCGGCAGTCTGGCCAACCAGGGCGCGGAACATGCCCAGGTAGTTTTCGAGGTTGTCCATCTGGTCGTCACGGAACGGGAAGCCGGTGCCCAGCAGGGCGCCGTCCAGGCTGGTGCGGCCGCTGACGCGCAGGCGACGACCGTTCAGTTGAGCGCCGCGACCACGGCTGGCGGTGAATTCTTCCTGGCGAACCGGATCCAGAACAACAGCGTGTTCCAGGCGACCGCGGTATTTGCAGGCGATGCTGACAGCGAAGTGAGGAATGCCGCGCAGGAAGTTGGTGGTGCCGTCCAGCGGATCGATGATCCACAGGTACTCTTCGCCTTCGATGCCGTTGCCGGCGTGCATGCCGGTTTCTTCACCCAGGATCGAGTGATTCGGGTAGGCCTTGCGCAGCGCATCGATGATTTTCTGTTCGGCGGCGCGATCCACCTCGGATACATAATCCTTGGCGTCTTTTTCGTCGACCTTGATGGTATCCAGGCGCTCGATGGAGCGGAAAATCAATTCACTGGCGCTGCGGGCGGCGCGCAGCGCGATATTCAGCATGGGCTGCATGGATGTGTCACCTAAGGTTGTTAAAGAAAGCCGGGCATTCTATCAGAACTTTTCTACAGGTGAAGGTCGGTGTTCGCTTTCATAGCTTAACGGTGTGTCCTGCCTCAGAAAGACGTTCACTTTTTGACGAGTGGTCAATGTTGGCAGGCAAGGCGCCGCGCCGACTCATAGCTCGCTATGGGGAGAAGCGGCAACGCAGCATGCCGACATTGAACGCCGTCAAAAGTGAACAGTTATTTTTGAGGCGGGGCACCCGGAGTAACTGTAAGATTCGGCTCCCTGATTCTGTGTTCGAGAACGCCTCCCGTGCTGCAAAACATTCGTGTCGTCCTGGTCAATACCAGTCATCCCGGCAACATCGGCGGGGCTGCGCGTGCCATGAAGAACATGGGCCTGTCGCGGCTGGTGCTGGTCGAACCGCGGTTATTCCCGCATCACGAAGCCGACGCCCGTGCTTCCGGTGCCGGGGATATCCTTGAAAACGCGCAAGTCGTCGCCACCCTGGAAGATGCCTTGGTCGGCTGCAACCTGGTGCTGGGCACCAGTGCGCGTGACCGTCGCATTCCCTGGCCGTTGCTCGACCCCCGCGAATGCGGTGTGAAAGTAGTGGAAGAAGCCGGGCAGGGCGCCGAGATTGCCTTGGTGTTCGGTCGTGAAGATTCCGGCCTGACCAATGAAGAGCTGCAGCGATGTCATTATCACGTGCACATCCCCTCGGACCCGGAGTTCAGTTCGCTGAACCTTGGGGCGGCGGTGCAGGTGTTGGGTTATGAAGTGCGCATGTCCTGGCTTGCGGCCCAAGGGCAGCCGAGCAAGGTCGAGAAGGACGAAGTGGCGTCCACCAAAAGTGGTGAGCTGGCGACCATGGATGAGCTGGAGCGATTCTATGAACACCTGGAGCAAACCCTGGTGGCCATCGAATTCCTCGATCCGGAAAAACCACGGCACTTGATGGCGCGCCTGCGCCGGTTATACGGACGTAGCTCGGTCAGCCGGGCGGAAATGAATATATTGCGAGGCATCCTCACGGAAACCCAGAAAGCGGCCCGTGGCGAGCTTCTAAAGCGGAAGGATTAAAAATGTTCGAGCGTTTGCGTGAAGATATCCAGAGCGTATTCCACCGAGACCCGGCGGCGCGTAACGCTTTTGAAGTCCTGACTTGCTACCCGGGCATGCATGCCATCTGGATTCACCGTCTGTCGGCGGCGTTGTGGCGCGCAGAGCTGAAATGGCTGGCGCGGCTGGTGTCGAACTTTGGTCGCTGGTTGACCGGGATCGAGATCCATCCGGGCGCCAAAGTTGGTCGTCGTTTCTTTATTGATCATGGCATGGGCATCGTCATCGGTGAAACCGCCGAGATCGGCAATGATGTCACCCTTTATCAAGGCGTGACGCTGGGAGGCACCAGCTGGAACAAGGGCAAGCGTCACCCGACCCTTGAAGATGGTGTGGTGGTCGGTGCAGGCGCCAAGGTGCTTGGCCCGTTTACCGTCGGCGCTGGGGCCAAGGTCGGTTCCAATGCTGTGGTGACCAAGGCGGTTCCGCCGGGGGCTACGGTCGTTGGTATTCCAGGGCGGATCATCGTCAAGTCCGATGATGAGCAAGATGCCAAGCGTAAAGCCATGGCCGAGAAAATCGGCTTCGATGCCTACGGTGTCGGCGAAGACATGCCTGACCCGGTGGCGCGTGCCATTGGTCAGTTGCTGGATCACTTGCAGGCGGTCGATGGTCGTCTGGAGGGGATGTGCGGCGCGCTGAAGGATCTGGGAAGTAATTACTGCGCCAAGGAGCTGCCTGAATTACGCGAAGAAGACTTCGCCTGCGTCAAGGACAAGGATCAAAGTCAGGCCAGCTAGATCGAGTCGACTGCATCGCCAGCAGGCTGGCTCCCACAGGGAAATGCATTTCAAATGTGGGAGCCAGCCTGCTGGCGATGAACGATAACGCGCAATTGCTGGCTGTAACCGTCCAGCCTTTGCTATGATGCGGCCGCTCTTTTGCGGGTAAACCTGACTAAAGTACTAGGTCTTATAGTTGACTTAAATACTCGGGAATTGCATACTCGCCTCATTCTGAACTCCGTGGTAATTGTCCATGCGACTGACTACAAAAGGCCGATACGCCGTGACCGCCATGCTCGATCTGGCGTTGCACGCGCAGCACGGGCCGGTGTCCCTGGCCGATATCTCCGAGCGCCAAGGCATCTCCCTGTCCTACCTCGAACAGCTTTTCGCCAAATTGCGCCGCAGCAATCTGGTGTCCAGCGTCCGTGGTCCGGGTGGTGGCTACCAATTGTCCCGCGACATGCAAGGCATTCAGGTGGCCCAGGTGATCGATGCGGTGAACGAATCGGTCGATGCAACCAAATGCCAGGGTCAAGGCGATTGCCATTCCGGCGATACCTGTCTGACTCACCACTTGTGGTGTGACCTGAGCCTGCAGATTCACGAATTTCTGAGCGGTATCAGCTTGGCTGACCTTGTGACTCGCCGTGAGGTGCAAGATATAGCCCAGCGTCAGGACCAGCGCCGTTGCAACAGCAAGGCGCCACGCCTGGACAAGATTGAAGCGTCCGCCGTCGAATAACAGCCAAAGAGCTAACGGCACGCCAGCCAGCCTGATTTAGGAGATAGTCCATGAAATTGCCGATTTACCTTGATTACTCTGCGACGACCCCGGTTGATCCGCGTGTTGCGCAAAAAATGAGTGAATGCCTGCTGGTCGACGGAAACTTCGGTAACCCGGCGTCCCGTTCCCACGTGTTCGGCTGGAAAGCTGAAGAGTCCGTCGAAAACGCCCGTCGTCAGGTCGCAGACCTGGTCAACGCCGATCCGCGTGAAATCGTCTGGACCTCCGGTGCCACCGAATCCGACAACCTGGCAATCAAGGGTGCGGCGCACTTCTATGCGACCAAGGGCAAACACCTGATCACCACCAAGATTGAGCACAAGGCTGTCCTGGACACCATGCGCCAACTGGAGCGTGAAGGCTTCGAAGTGACCTACCTCGAGCCTCAGACCGATGGTCTGGTAACTCCGGCCATGATTGAAGCTGCACTGCGTGACGACACCATCCTGGTCTCGGTCATGCACGTGAACAACGAAATCGGCACCGTCAACGACATTGCCGCCATCGGCGAACTGACCCGTTCCAAGGGCATCCTGTTCCACGTCGACGCCGCTCAGTCCACCGGCAAGGTCGACATCGACCTGTCGAAGCTGAAAGTCGACCTGATGTCCTTCTCTGCCCACAAAACCTACGGCCCTAAAGGCATTGGCGCGCTGTACGTCAGCCGCAAGCCGCGTGTTCGCATCGAAGCGACCATGCACGGCGGCGGTCACGAGCGTGGCATGCGTTCCGGCACCCTGGCGACCCACCAGATCGTCGGCATGGGTGAAGCTTTCCGCGTAGCCAAAGAAGACATGGCTGCCGAAAACGTGCGCATCAAAGCCCTGAGCGACCGCTTCTTCAAACAGGTCGAAGGCCTGGAAGAGCTGTACATCAACGGCAGCATGACCGCCCGCGTACCGCACAACCTGAACCTGAGCTTCAACTACGTTGAAGGCGAGTCGCTGATCATGGCGCTCAAGGATCTGGCGGTTTCGTCCGGTTCGGCTTGCACCTCGGCTTCCCTGGAGCCTTCGTACGTACTGCGTGCCCTGGGCCGCAACGACGAACTGGCACACAGCTCGATTCGCTTCACCTTCGGCCGTTTCACTACCGAAGAAGAAATCGACTACGCCGCGCAGAAAGTCTGCGAGGCCGTTACCAAGCTGCGCACTTTGTCGCCGCTGTGGGACATGTACAAAGACGGTGTCGACATTTCGAAAATCGAGTGGGCGGCACACTGATTTCAAGTCGCCGCGAACCGGCCCTGTAAAACCAAGGTTTGCAGGGCTTAAAGAGCGACTCTCTGATGAGTGAGGAATAAGCATCATGGCTTACAGCGAAAAGGTCATCGACCACTACGAAAACCCGCGCAACGTCGGCAAGATGGACGCGGAAGATCCTGATGTCGGCACCGGCATGGTCGGCGCTCCGGCATGCGGCGACGTTATGCGCCTGCAAATCAAGGTCAACGAGCAAGGCATCATCGAAGACGCCAAGTTCAAGACCTACGGTTGCGGTTCGGCGATTGCTTCCAGCTCCCTGGCGACCGAGTGGATGAAAGGCAAGACTCTGGATGAAGCAGAGACCATCAAGAACACTCAGCTGGCTGAAGAACTGGCCCTGCCACCAGTGAAAATTCACTGCTCCGTACTCGCTGAAGACGCTATCAAAGCGGCCGTTCGCGACTACAAGCAGAAGAAAGGCTTGATCTGACTTTCAGGTTTTGGCGACGAGTAAGGAGTCACCGATGGCTATCAGCATGACAGAAGCGGCTGCTCGACACGTGCGGCGCTCCCTCGACGGGCGCGGCAAAGGTGAAGGGATTCGTCTGGGTGTTCGCACCACAGGCTGTTCCGGCCTTGCCTACGTGCTGGAGTTTGTCGACGAGGTGGTTGCAGAGGATCAGGTGTTCGAAAGTCACGGTGAAAAAGTGATTATCGACCCGAAAAGCCTGGCCTACCTGGACGGCACCGAGCTCGATTTCGTCAAGGAAGGGTTGAACGAAGGCTTCAAGTTCAACAACCCCAACGTACGCGGTGAATGTGGCTGCGGCGAAAGCTTCAACATCTGAGGCTTGTCGTGGGTACTCCTTGTCATTTCGCTTTATTTGAGCTGCAACCGAGTTTCAATCTGGACCTCGACCAGCTGGCTACGCGCTACCGTGAGTTGGCGCGCAGTGTTCATCCGGACCGCTTTGCTGACGCTTCCGAGCGTGAGCAGCGGTTGGCGCTAGAGCAATCCGCGAGCCTCAACGAGGCCTATCAGACGCTCAAAAGTCCCCCCAAGCGTGCGCGTTACTTGCTCGCTTTGAATGGTGGCGAGCTGCCGCTGGAGGTCACGGTGCATGATCCGGAGTTTCTTCTGCAGCAGATGGAGCTGCGTGAAGAGCTCGAAGACTTGCAAGACAGTGCCGATCTGGCCGGTGTTGCAGCGTTCAAGCGTCGGCTGAAAACCGCCCAGGATGTACTGAACCAAAGCTTCGCGGCTTGTTGGAATGATGCGGAGCACCGTGAACAGGCCGAACGCCTGATGCGGCGCATGCAGTTCCTCGACAAGCTCACCTACGAAGTGCGCCAGTTAGAAGAGCGCCTCGACGATTAACCCAGTGCCGCTCCGGTCGCACGCCTGATATACAGATAAGTCCTGATACCAATGGCCCTACTGCAGATCGCCGAACCCGGCCAAAGTCCTCAACCGCACCAGCGTCGTCTGGCTGTGGGGATCGACTTGGGCACTACCAATTCGCTGGTCGCTGCGTTGCGCAGTGGTCTTTCCGAGCCTCTGGCCGATTCTGACGGGCGGGTTATCCTGCCGTCTGCCGTGCGCTATCACGCCGATCGCGTCGAAGTCGGCGAGTCAGCCAAGCTGGCTGCCGCGACCGATCCGTTGAACACGGTGCTGTCGGTCAAGCGCTTGATGGGTCGTGGTCTGTCCGACGTCAAGCAATTGGGCGATCAACTGCCGTACCGCTTTGTCGGCGGCGAATCGCACATGCCGTTCATTGACACCATTCAGGGGCCGAAAAGCCCGGTCGAAGTCTCCGCCGATATCCTGAAAGTGCTGCGTCAGCGCGCCGAAGCGACGTTGGGTGGTGAGCTGGTCGGCGCGGTTATCACCGTTCCGGCCTATTTCGATGATGCGCAGCGTCAAGCCACCAAGGACGCGGCTAAACTGGCTGGTCTGAACGTCCTGCGTCTGCTCAATGAGCCGACTGCGGCGGCGGTGGCTTATGGTCTGGATCAGCATGCTGAAGGCCTGGTTGCCATTTATGACCTGGGCGGCGGCACCTTCGATATTTCGATTCTGCGCCTGACGGGCGGCGTGTTTGAGGTCCTGGCTACCGGCGGCGACAGCGCGCTGGGCGGCGATGACTTCGATCACGCGATTGCTGGTTGGATCATCGAGAGCGCCGGTTTGTCCGCCAACCTCGATCCGGGCACACAGCGTCAACTGCTGCAAACGGCCTGTGCGGCCAAAGAAGCGCTGACCAATGCCTCGTCGGTCGAAGTGGCTCATGGCGACTGGAAAGCCGAGATGACCCGCGAAGCGTTCGACGCGTTGATCGAGCCGATGGTCGCTCGCAGCCTGAAAGCCTGTCGCCGCGCAGTGCGTGATTCCGGTATCGAGCTAGAAGAAGTGCATGCAGTGGTCATGGTCGGTGGTTCGACTCGCGTACCTCGCGTTCGCGAAGCCGTCGCCGAGGCTTTTGGTCGTCAGCCACTGACCGAAATCGATCCGGATCAAGTGGTGGCCATCGGTGCCGCGATCCAGGCTGATACGCTGGCTGGCAACAAGCGCGATGGCGATGAGCTGCTGTTGCTCGACGTGATTCCGTTGTCCCTGGGGCTGGAAACCATGGGCGGCCTGATGGAGAAGGTGATTCCGCGTAACACCACCATCCCCGTCGCTCGTGCCCAGGACTTTACGACTTACAAAGATGGCCAGTCGGCCATGGCGATCCACGTGTTGCAGGGTGAGCGCGAGCTGATCAGCGACTGCCGATCCCTGGCGCGCTTTGAATTGCGCGGCATTCCGGCGATGGTGGCCGGTGCGGCGAAGATCCGCGTGACCTTTCAGGTCGATGCTGACGGTCTGCTCAGTGTTTCTGCCCGCGAGCTGGGCTCGGGCATTGAGGCCAGTATCCAGGTCAAGCCGTCTTACGGTCTGACGGATGGTGAAATTGCCAAGATGCTCAAAGACTCGTTCCAGCACGCCAACGACGACAAGGTCGCTCGGGTGTTGCGTGAGCAGCAGGTCGATGCCCAGCGCCTGATCGAAGCGGTGCAGGGCGCCCTCGATGTCGATGGCGAGCGCTTGCTCGACGCCGAAGAGCGCATGGTCATCGAATTGCAGATGCAGGAACTGACCGAACTGATGAAAGGTACTGATGGTTACGCCATCGAGCAGCAGACCAAACGTCTGTCGCAAGTGACCGATGCCTTTGCTGCCCGCCGCCTGGACTCGACGGTGAAAGCCGCGCTGGCGGGGCGCAACCTGAATGAGATTGAGGAATAACGATGCCGCAGGTCATTTTTCTGCCACACGAGAAGTTTTGCCCGGAAGGCATGGTTGTTGAGGCTGCGACCGGTACTTCCATCCTCGAACTGGCGCATGAGCACCATATCGAGATGGAAAGTGCCTGTGGCGGCGTCTGCGCTTGCACCACCTGTCACTGCATCATCCGCGAAGGTTTCGATTCGCTGGAAGAGGCTGATGAGCTGGAAGAAGACTTTCTTGATAAGGCCTGGGGGCTGGAAGCGCAATCGCGTCTAGGCTGTCAGGCAATCGTCGGGACTGAAGACCTGACGGTTGAAATTCCGAAATATTCGCTCAACCATGCGGCAGAAGCGCCGCACTGATTCAAGGAAGCGACATGAGTCTGAAATGGGTTGATGTGCTTGAAATCGCGATCCAGCTGGCTGAGTCCAGGCCGGAAGTGGATCCGCGTTATGTGAACTTCGTCGATCTGCACCAATGGGTGCTGGCATTGCCCGAGTTCAGTGATGATCCGACCCGCGGTGGCGAGAAGGTGCTTGAAGCCATTCAGGCCGCCTGGATCGAAGAAGCAGACTGAGTCTGCGCCGTACGCAGTTAGGCAATACCCAATAACCCGCGTATAATTCGCGGGTTTAATTTTTCACAAATTACCGTTTCTGGAGTTACACCATGGCTGTTCAACGTACTTTCTCTATCATCAAGCCTGACGCTGTTGCAAAAAACGTCATCGGCGAGATCACCACTCGTTTCGAAAAAGCAGGCCTGCGCGTTGTAGCTTCGAAACTGAAGCAACTGTCCAAAGCTGAAGCTGAAGGCTTCTACGCTGAGCACAGCGCTCGTGGTTTCTTCGGCGACCTGGTTGCTTTCATGATCTCCGGCCCGGTTGTTGTTCAGGTTCTGGAAGGCGAAAACGCTATCGCTCTGAACCGTGAGCTGATGGGCGCTACCAACCCTAAAGAAGCTGCTGCCGGCACCATCCGCGCTGACTTCGCTGATTCCATCGATGCCAACGCTGTACACGGTTCGGACTCCGAAGCCGCTGCTGCTCGCGAAATCTCGTACTTCTTCGCAGCTACTGAAGTAACCACTCGCTAAGCATTGCTTAAGAGTGAAGGTGAATCCATGACTACATCGACTGTAAAAACCAACCTGCTGGGTCTGACTCAACAGGAAATGGAAAAATTCTTCGACTCAATCGGGGAGAAGCGTTTCCGTGCCGGTCAGGTAATGAAATGGATTCACCACCTTGGCGTCGATGATTTTGACGCCATGACGAACGTCAGCAAGGCCTTGCGCGACAAGCTCAAGGCTATTGCCGAAGTTCGCGGTCCTGAAGTGGTCAGCGAGGACATTTCCACCGACGGCACCCGTAAGTGGGTGGTGCGCGTGGCGTCCGGCAGCTGCGTCGAGACCGTGTACATTCCTCAGGGCAAACGCGGCACGTTGTGCGTTTCGTCCCAGGCAGGCTGTGCCCTGGATTGCAGTTTCTGCTCCACCGGCAAGCAAGGTTTCAACAGTAACCTCACCGCCGCCGAAGTCATCGGTCAGGTGTGGATTGCCAATAAATCGTTCGGCAGCATACCGGCGACCGCCGACCGTGCCATCACCAACGTGGTGATGATGGGCATGGGCGAGCCACTGCTGAACTTTGACAACGTTGTCGCAGCCATGCATCTGATGATGGACGACCTGGGCTACGGCATTTCCAAGCGCCGAGTGACCCTGTCGACCTCCGGCGTGGTGCCGATGATCGATGAGCTGTCCAAGCACATCGACGTCTCGCTGGCGTTGTCCCTGCACGCCCCGAATGACGCATTGCGTAACCAATTGGTGCCGATCAACAAGAAGTATCCGCTTAAGATGCTGCTTGAATCGTGCCAGCGCTACATGTCGTCCCTGGGCGAAAAGCGCGTGCTGACCATTGAGTACACCTTGCTCAAGGACATCAACGACAAGGTTGAACATGCCGTTGAGATGATCGAGTTGCTCAAGAACATCCCGTGCAAGATCAACCTGATTCCGTTCAACCCGTTCCCGCATTCCGGTTACGAGCGCCCGAGCAACAACGCGATTCGCCGGTTTCAGGATCAGCTTCACCATGCAGGCTTCAACGTCACCGTACGCACCACCCGCGGTGAAGACATCGATGCCGCGTGTGGCCAATTGGTAGGGCAGGTGCTGGATCGCACCCGTCGCAGCGAACGTTATATCGCCGTGCGCGAGTTGAGCGCCGAAAACGATATGGCGCAAAACGCCGCGAAATAATTCAAGAGAGGATCTCTATGTCCCTGCGCTTCGCGCTGCTTTTGCTGTGGGCCAGCCTGTGTGCTGGTTGTGTCCTGTCGGGCGATTTCAACCCGATGAAGACCAGCAAGGGCCGCGATGAGGCGCGTGTTGCCTACGTGCAACTGGGCTTGGGTTATTTGCAACAAGGCATGACCGAGCGCGCAAAAGTCCCACTGAAAAAGGCGTTGGAGCTGGATGGCTCGGACCCGGATGCCAATGCGGCATTAGGGCTGGTGTTTCAGGCTGAAATGGAGCCTGGACTGGCAGACCAGCATTTTCGCAAGGCGCTGTCCTCCCGCCCCAACGATGCGCGCATCCTGAACAACTACGGCAGTTTTCTGTTCGAAGAAAAACGTTACAAAGAGGCGTACGAGCGCTTTGAACAGGCCGCCGCCGATACGCTGTATCCTGAGCGTTCGCGAGTATTCGAGAACCTGGGCATGACCGCATCAAAGCTGGGTGAGCGTGATCTCGCGCAGCAGCAACTGGAAAAAGCCCTGCGTTTGAATCGCCAACAGCCACGTGCATTGCTCGAAATGGCTGAGTTGTCCTTCGAAGACAGGCATTATGTGCCCGCGCGTGACTATTACGATCGTTTTAGCCTGCTGGCCGAGCAAAATGCACGTAGTCTATTGCTCGGCGTTCGGCTGGCAACAGTGTTTGATGATCGCGACAAGGCCGCCAGTGCGGGCCTGCAACTAAAACGACTCTATCCCGGTACGCCGGAATATCAGCAATACCTGTCGGAGCAATGATGAAAGCGGCGCATCCCGAAGTTGTAGCAGCGAATCGCGTTAACCCCGGTGAGACTTTGCGCCAGGCCCGTGAAAGCAATGGCTGGTCGCTGGCCGAAGTGGCCCTCAAGCTCAACCTCACTGTCACCTCCTTGAGCAATCTGGAAGCCGGCGCCTTCGACAAGCTGCCAGGGCATACCTTTGCTCGCGGCTATATCCGTGCGTACGCCAAATTGCTGGGCATGGACCAGGCCGTTCTTGTCCAGCAGTTCGATCAATCGACGGGCACCGATTCCCACGGCAGCAGCGTGCACAGCCTGGGTCGTATCGAAGAGCCGGTGCGGGTTTCCCATACTATTTTGCGTATTGTCAGCCTGTTGTTGCTGATCGCCGTGATTGGCGGCGGTTTTGTCTGGTGGCAGGATCAAACTTCGCTGCGCACCAAGGATTTTATCAGTCTGAGCCCGGAACACGTTGAAGTGGAGGGCGCCGACGGGACCACCCAGATCCATCCGCTGGATGAGCCGGAAGATCAGGCCGTCGCGCAAGGTCAGACTGAAGGCGCTACCCCGCTGGCTCTGCCGCAAGCTGAAACCTCCTCCGAAACGCCGGCTGTAGCTGAAGCCACTGCACCAGATGTAACACCGACAACCCCGACGCCGGTTACCCCGACGCACAACGTTGCTCCAGTTGTGGCAGCACCCGCCACACCGGCTCCGGTTGTTCCGGCTACTCCGGCACCGGTGGTGACCGCTCCGGTTGCACCGACTGCTCCTGCTCCAGTAACGGCGGCCCCTGTCGCCGGCCAAGGCCAGGTTCAGCTGAAGTTCACCGCTGACTGCTGGACGCAAGTGACCGATGGCGCCGGAAAGGTGCTGTTGAGTGGTCTCAAACGTAAAGGCGACAGCGTTTCCGTCAGCGGCAAACCACCGTTTTCTGTGCGTCTGGGCTTCGCCCGTGGCGCGCAGGTCAGCTACAACGGTCAGGCGGTTGATGTCGCTCCGTTCACCAGTGGCGAGACTGCTCGCCTGAAGTTGGGTCAATAAGTCATGCACGGCGAATCTCCAATCAAACGTCGCGAATCCCGCAAGATCTGGGTCGGTAACGTGCCTGTTGGCGGCGATGCGCCTATCGCTGTGCAGAGCATGACCAACAGCGACACCAATGACGTGGCCGCCACCGTGGCCCAGATCAATCGTCTGGAAGCCGCAGGCGTCGATATCGTGCGCATTTCCGTGCCGGACATGGATGCCGCCGAAGCCTTTGGCAAGATCAAGCAACTAGTCAAAGTGCCCTTGGTGGCGGACATCCATTTCGACTACCGGATCGCGTTGCGCGTCGCCGAGCTGGGTGTTGACTGCCTGCGGATTAACCCAGGTAATATCGGGCGCGAAGACCGTGTCCGCGCGGTGGTCGATGCCGCCCGTGATCGCGGGATTCCGATCCGCATCGGCGTCAACGCCGGCTCCCTGGAAAAAGACCTGCAAAAGAAGTACGGCGAGCCCACCCCGGCTGCGCTGGTCGAATCTGCACTGCGTCACGTCGAGCACCTCGAACGCCTGAATTTCCAGGACTTCAAGGTCAGCGTGAAGGCCTCCGACGTGTTCATGGCCGTCGAAGCCTATCGCCTGCTGGCCAAGGAAATCGTCCAGCCGCTGCACCTGGGTATCACCGAAGCGGGTGGTTTACGTTCAGGCACAGTGAAATCCGCCGTGGGCCTCGGTATGCTGCTCGCCGAAGGGATTGGCGATACTATTCGCATCTCGTTGGCGGCTGACCCGGTCGAGGAAGTGAAAGTCGGCTACGACATTCTCAAGTCCCTGCATCTGCGTTCCCGTGGCATCAACTTCATCGCCTGCCCGAGCTGCTCGCGGCAGAACTTCGATGTGGTCAAGACCATGAACGAACTGGAAGGGCGCCTCGAAGACCTGCTGGTGCCGCTGGATGTCGCGGTCATCGGGTGCGTGGTCAACGGGCCGGGTGAAGCCAAGGAAGCCCATATCGGCTTGACCGGCGGTACGCCAAACCTGATTTACATCGACGGCAAGCCGTCGCAGAAACTGACGAATGACAATCTGGTGGATGAGCTTGAACGCTTGATCCGCCAGAAAGCGGCCGAAAAGGTCGAAGCCGACGCTGCCGTTATTGCGCGTGGCTGAGCCTGACTAAAGAGCCGAACGAATTTAAGGATTTATTGTGAGCAAGTCTCTGCAAGCCATTCGTGGCATGAACGACATCCTGCCCGAACAGACTCCCCTGTGGCGTCATTTCGAGGGCACTGTTTCGCGTCTGCTGGATAACTACGGTTACAAGCAGATCCGCATGCCGATCGTCGAGTTCACCGAGCTGTTCAAACGCTCCATCGGTGAAGTGACCGACATCGTCGAAAAAGAGATGTACACCTTCGACGACCGCAACGGCGACTCCCTGACCTTGCGTCCTGAGGGCACGGCTGCCTGCGTGCGTGCGGTGCTTGAGCACGGCATCACCGGCGGTGGCCAGGTGCAGAAACTCTGGTACATCGGTCCGATGTTCCGTCACGAGCGTCCACAGAAAGGCCGTTATCGCCAGTTCCACCAGATCGGTGTCGAGGTGTTCAACCTCGACGGTCCGGACATCGACGCCGAGCTGATCGTACTAACCTGGCGCCTGTGGGGCGAGCTGGGCATCCGCGATGCGGTCAAGCTCGAACTCAACAGCCTGGGCACCGCCGAGTCGCGCGGTCGCTATCGTGAAGCGCTGGTCGAGTTCCTGTCCGCGCATCTGGACAAGCTGGATGAAGACAGCCAGCGCCGTCTGAAGACCAATCCGCTGCGGGTTCTGGATACCAAGAACGCCGACACGCAAGCCATCCTCGTGGACGCGCCGAAAATGGCCGACTACCTGGATGATGAATCCCGCGTGCACTTCGAGGGCCTGAAGGCTCGTCTGGACGCCGCCGGCATTCCTTATGTGATCAACCCGAAGCTGGTTCGCGGGCTGGATTACTACAGCAAGACCGTTTTCGAATGGGTCACCGACAAGTTGGGCGCCCAGGGCACCGTATGTGCCGGTGGTCGTTACGACGGTCTGGTCGAGCAGATGGGCGGCAAGCCGACCTGCGGTGTTGGTTTCGCCATGGGTATCGAGCGCTTGGTGCTGTTGCTTGAAACCCTGGAGCAGATCCCGGAAGAAATCTCCCGTCAGGTCGACGTCTACCTCTGCGCCTTCGGTGAAGCGGCGGAGCTGGCGGGCCTGGCCCTGAGTGAACGTGTCCGTGACCAATTACCCAACCTGCGCCTGCAAGTGAATGCCGGCGCCGGCAGCTTCAAAAGCCAGTTCAAGAAGGCCGACAAGAGCGGTGCGCTGTATGCGCTGATCCTCGGTGACGATGAAATGGCCCAGCAAGTGGTAGGTTTCAAACCCCTGCGTGGCCAGGGCGAACAACAAAGTATTGCCTGGGATGCGCTTGCTGCACACCTGGCCACCTGCGTCGTGCAGGGTTGAAGCTGTCAAACAGCCGATTTAGCGATTAAGGAGTATTGGGGTGTCGAGTACCGAAGACGAACATCTGGCGGATTTGAAGGACTGGTGGTCACGCAACGGCAAGCCCTTGGTCACTGGCGGCCTGTTGGCGCTGGTCATCGTGTTCGGCTGGCAAGCCTTTCACAAGTATCAGAGCAATCAGTCGCAAGGCGCCTCGGTGCTCTATCAGCAATTGCTCGAAACCACGCTGACGCCTGACGGCAAGCCTGACGCTGCCCGTGTTGCCGACCTGGCCGGCAAGCTCAACAGCGAGTTCGGCGGCAGCGCCTACGCGCAGTACGGCAGCCTGTTCGTGGCGAAAGTCGCGGTCGACAGCGGCAAGCTGGATGACGCCGCCACCGAGCTGAAAGCCATTGTCGCCAAACCTTCCAACCCGGCGCTGGGCGAAATTGCCCGTCAGCGCCTGGCGCAGGTACTGGCTGCGCAGGACAAGGCCGAAGAAGCCCTGAAACTGCTCGAAGGCGATACCGACAAAGCATTCCTGGCCACTCGCGAAGAACTCAAAGGTGACCTGCTGGTGCAGTTGGGTCGTACCGACGACGCGAACAAGGCGTATCAAAAAGCCAAGGCCGCCCTGTCGGATGAAGCGGCGGTCGGTGGCCTGCAAATCAAGCTGGACGATCTGGCGAAAGGGGATGCGTGACGTGATTCGTTGGAAACATGCAGCATTGCTGGCCCTGGCCATTTTGGCCGCGGGTTGCAGCAGCAACAGCAAAAAGGAATTGCCACCTGCCGAGCTGGTCGACTTCAAAGAAGAAGTGGTTCTGCAAAAGCAGTGGAGTCGTTCGATCGGTGACGGTCAGGGCAAATCCTACAACATGCTGGTACCGGCGATTGATGGCGAAACCATCTATGCTGGCGACGTCACTGGCGTGGTGATTGCGATGGATCGCAGCAATGGCGACGTCAAATGGAAGAAAGATCTCGACCTTCCTGTTTCCGGTGCCGTTGGCGTGGGTTACGGTCTGGTCATGATCGGTACGCTGCAGGGCGAAGTCGTTGCCTTGGACGCGATCAACGGTGAAGAGAAATGGCGCGCTCGCGTGAACAGTGAAGTTCTCGCGCCGCCGGCCACCAACGGTGACGTGGTCGTCGTTCAGACTCAGGACGATCGTCTGATCGGCCTGGATGCTGCGACCGGTAACCAGCGCTGGTTGTATGACAGCACACCTGCGGTCCTGACGCTGCGCGGCACCAGTGCACCGATTGTGACCAACCGTTTGGCGGTAGCAGGCCTGTCGACCGGTAAAGTGGTCGCTCTCAATGTCTCCAACGGCGTGCCGGTGTGGGAACAACGTGTAGCGATCCCTCAGGGTCGTTCGGAGCTGGAACGTGTGGTCGATATCGACGGCGGTTTGCTGCTGTCCGGCGGTACGCTGTACGTCACCAGCTATCAGGGCCGTCTTGCGGCGCTGGACCTGGAAAGCGGTCGTCAGCTCTGGCAGCGTGATGCTTCCAGCTATGCTGGCCTCTCCCAGGGTTTTGGCAACGTTTACGTGAGCCTGGCTTCGGGCACCGTTGAAGGCGTCGACGAGCGTTCCACCACCGCGTTGTGGAGCAACGATTCGCTGGCTCGCCGTCAACTGTCGGCCCCGGAAGTGTTCTCCAGCTACGTTGCAGTCGGCGATATGGAAGGCTACCTGCACCTGCTGAGTCAGGTGGACGGTCGTTTCGTCGGCCGCGAGCGCATCGACAGCGACGGCCTGCGTGCACGTCCGCTGGTGGTGGGTGACACGATTTATGTATATGGCAACAGCGGCAAACTGGAAGCCCTGACCATAAAGTAAAGGTTTGACTATGCTTGGGGTTTAACCCCAGGCAACCCCGTAACCACGGGGTTCGCAGCGCCCTCAAGCGTTGCCCCGAGCACCAGCCGCTGCCTCGCAGCGGCTTTTGTATTTTCTGAAATAACGAAGTGGAGAGCCGCATGGTTCCCGTAATCGCCCTGGTGGGCCGACCGAACGTCGGCAAGTCCACCTTGTTCAACCGCCTGACCAGGACTCGCGACGCCATCGTCGGCGACTTGTCCGGTCTGACCCGTGATCGCCAATACGGTGAGGCCAAGTGGCAAGGGCGTTCCTACATTCTGGTCGACACCGGTGGTATCTCCGGTGACGAGCACGGTATGGACGAAAAAATGGCCGAGCAGTCGCTGCTGGCCATTGAAGAAGCGGATGTCGTTCTGTTCCTGGTAGACGCCAAGGCTGGCTTCACCGCCGCCGACCAGATGATCGCCGAGCATTTGCGCAAACGTAACAAGCGTTCTTACGTGGTTGCCAACAAGGTCGACAACATCGACCCTGAAATGGCCCGCGCGGAATTCGCTCCGTTGGGCATGGGCCACGCGATCCCTATCGCCGGTGCTCATGGTCGTGGCATCACCCAGATGCTGGAAATCGCCCTGAGCGATTTCCCGAAAGATGACGAAGAGCCGGAAGACGGCGAAGAAGAAATCGTTGCCGAAGGTGAGGAAGCCAAGCGCATTCCTGGCCCAAGCGAAAAAGACGGTATCAAGATCGCCATCATCGGTCGCCCGAACGTCGGCAAGTCGACCCTGGTCAACCGCATGCTTGGTGAAGACCGGGTCATTGTGTACGACCAGCCGGGTACGACCCGCGACAGTATCTACATCCCGTTCGAGCGTAACGACGAGAAGTACACGCTGATCGACACCGCCGGTGTGCGCAAGCGCGGCAAGATCCACGAAGAAGTTGAAAAGTTCTCCGTGGTCAAAACCCTGCAAGCGATCAAAGACGCCAACGTGGTGATCTTTGTGATGGACGCCCGTGAAGGTGTGGTGGATCACGACCTCAACCTGCTGGGCTTCGCCATTGAGTCGGGTCGTGCGCTAGTGATCGCGATCAACAAGTGGGACGGCATGACGCCGAGCGAGCGCGACTTCGTGAAGGTCGAGCTGCAACGTCGACTGTTCTTCGTTGACTACGCCGACATCCACTTCATCTCTGCTCTGCATGGTACTGGCGTGGGCAACCTCTACGCCTCGGTACAGAACTCGTTCAAGTCCGCCGTGACCCGTTGGCCAACCAACCGCCTGACCCAGATTCTGGAAGATGCGGTCGGTGAGCACGCGCCACCGATGGTCAACAACCGCCGGATCAAGCTGCGTTATGCCCACTTGGGTGGCGCGAACCCGCCGATCATCGTGATTCACGGTAACCAGATCGAGAAGGTGCCGAAGTCTTACGTTCGTTACCTGGAAAACACTTACCGTCGTGTCTTGAAGCTGGTCGGTACGCCGATTCGCATTGAGTTCAAGGGCGGCGAGAACCCGTACGAAGGCAACAAGACCACGCTGACAGACCGTCAGGTCAACAAGAAGCGCCGCATGATGTCGCACCACAAAAAGGCCGACAAAAAGCGCCGCGATAAAAGATAAACGCAGCTTTAAGTTTCAAGCTGCAAGCGTCAAGTAAAAACGAAAAGGGTCCTCTGCGGGGCCCTTTTTTGTGCCTGAAGGTTTGAGACTTGACCGCTTGCAGCTTGTCGCTTGAAACTTGCTGCTCACCTGCAAGGGGCTACCGATGATCACCAGTAAGCTGCCGAATGTCGGCATCACTATCTTCACTCAGATGTCTCAGCTCGCGGCGCAAACCGGGGCGATCAACCTTTCCCAGGGTTTCCCTGACTTCGATGCCCCGCAGGCTCTGTGCGATGCGGTTGGCCGGCACATCGCCAATGGCCATAACCAGTATTCGCCAATGACTGGCCTGCCTGCGTTGCGCCAGCAAGTGGCGGCGAAAATCGCTCGCAGCTATGGCGTCAATGTCGATGCCGACCACGAAGTGACCATCACTCCCGGTGCCACCCAGGCAATTTTCTGCGCGATTCAGGCGGTTATCCACAGCGGCGACGAAGTCATCGTGTTCGACCCCTGCTACGACAGTTATGAACCGTCGGTGGAACTGGCCGGTGGACGTTGCGTTCATGTGCAGCTCGGGTTGAATGATTTCTCCATCGACTTCGAGAAACTGGCCGAGGCCATCACGCCGCGCACGCGGATGATCGTTCTCAACTCACCGCATAACCCGAGTGGCGCGTTGATCAGCCGTGCAGAGCTGGATCAGTTGGCGGACTTGATTCGTGGTCGCGATATCTATCTGGTCAGCGACGAAGTCTACGAACACCTGGTGTTCGACGGCGTGCCTCACGTCAGTGTGTTGAATCACGAAGAGCTGTATCCGCGCGCTTTCGTGGTCAGTTCCTTCGGCAAGACTTACCACGTCACGGGCTGGAAAACCGGCTACGTGGTCGCACCGCCGGCCCTCACCGCCGAGTTGCGCAAGGTTCACCAATACGTCAGTTTCTGCGGCGTCACACCGCTGCAATATGCGTTGGCCGACTTCATGGCCGAGCATCCGGAACACGTTGAGGAACTGCCCGGTTTCTATCAAGCCAAGCGGGATCTGTTCTGCGATCTGCTGACGCCGTCGCGCTTCAGTTTCACCCGGGTCACCGGCACTTATTTCCAGTTGGTCGATTACTCGCAGATCCGCCCGGACCTCAATGACGTCGAGATGGCGCTGTGGATGACCCGCGAACATGGGGTGGCGAGCATCCCGATCTCGGTGTTCTACCAGACCCCACCCGCAGGCCAGCGCCTGGTGCGCTTGTGCTTCGCCAAACGTGAGGAGACCCTGCGTGAAGCAGCGGCAAAACTATGCGTGATCTGAGTGCACTGCCCAATCTGAATGTTGCGCTGATCCAGACCAGTTTGGCCTGGCACGACCGCAAGGCTAACCTGGAGCATTTCGAACAATTGCTGGAGCAGGCTCGTGGTGCGGACCTGATCATCCTGCCGGAGATGTTCACCACCGGTTTCTCCATGGAATCGCAAACGTTGGCCGAGGCGGAAAACGGTCCGACCAGCAAGTGGTTGCGTGTTCAGGCGGCGAAGCTCGACGCGGTGATCACCGGCAGCATCATCGTCCAGGCCTCCGACGGCAGTCATCGCAATCGCCTGCTGTGGGCGCGTCCGGAAGGGGAGGTGTGGCACTACGACAAGCGGCATTTGTTCCGCATGGCGGGCGAGCATAACCACTTCACGCCGGGCGAGCGTCAGGTGCAGTTCGAGCTCAAGGGCTGGCGAGTGCGTCCGCTGATTTGCTACGACCTGCGCTTCCCGGTCTGGAGCCGCGATGCTCAGGACACCGATTTGCTGCTGTACACTGCCAACTGGCCAGGGGCACGGCGTCAGCACTGGAACCGCTTGCTGCCAGCGCGGGCGATTGAAAACCTTTGCTACGTGGCGGCAGTGAATCGCATTGGTACTGACGGCAAAGGTTTCGCGTATACCGGCGACAGTCAGGTGCTGGATTTTCAAGGCGAGACCTTGCTCAGTGCGGGCGAAGCCGATGGCGTGTTTCAGGTCGTTTTGAACGCTGCAGATCTTCAGGCTTATCGGACACGCTTTCCAGCGAACCTGGATGCCGATACGTTCGAGTTCACCTGAGATCTTCGCTGCCTGAACCGGCCCCTTCGCGAGCAGGCTCGCTCCCACATTGGATTATTGTGAACACAGATTTTGTGAACACCCAAAGCCCACTGTGGGAGCGAGCCTGCTCGCGATGAGGCCATGACAGGCGATACAAAAAATACAGGCAAACAAAAAGGCCCCGAGGTTCGCACCTAGGGGCCTTTTGCATTTCAGCGAAGGGCTTACGCCGCTTTCGCTTCCGGCTGGCTCAGCGAGCGGTTCAGCGCGCTGAACAGGGCCTTGAAGCTGGCGGTGGTGATGTTTTCATCGATACCGACGCCATGCACCGCACGTTCACCGTTCACGCGCAGTTCAATGTAGGCCGCAGCCTTGGCATTGGTGCCCGCGCCGATGGCGTGTTCGTTGTAGTCCATGATCTCCACCGGGATCGGCAGGCCGGCCACCAGGGCCTCCAGTGCACCGTTGCCCTTGCCGCGCCAGTGCAGGTTGTTCTCGCCCTGACCTTTGCCGGAGACTTCAACTTCCACGGCGCTGTGACCGTTTTCTTCCTGCAGGCGATGGCTGACCAGCGCGTACGGGGTGTTGGCTTGCAAGTATTCGCTGTGCAGCAGCGCGTGGATTTGCTGAGCGGTCATTTCCAGGCCCAGGCGATCGGTTTCACGCTGCACGACCTGGCTGAACTCGATCTGCATGCGGCGTGGCAAGTTGATGCCGTATTCCTGTTCCAGCAAGTAAGCGATACCGCCCTTACCCGACTGGCTGTTGACGCGGATGACCGCCTCGTAGCTGCGACCGATATCGGCCGGGTCGATTGGCAAGTACGGCACTTCCCACAGGGCATCCGGTTTCTGCTGGGCGAAGCCCTTGCGGATGGCGTCCTGGTGGGAGCCGGAGAACGCGGTGTGGACCAGGTCGCCGACATACGGGTGACGTGGGTGCACCTGGATCTGGTTGCACTCTTCGACGACCTTGCGCACGCCGTCGATGTCGGAGAAGTCCAGCTCAGGGTGAACGCCCTGGGTGTAGAGGTTCAGCGCGACGGTCACGAGGTCGACGTTACCGGTACGCTCCCCGTTGCCGAACAGGCAGCCTTCGACACGGTCGGCGCCGGCCATCAGGCCCAACTCGGTGGCGGCGACACCGGTGCCACGGTCGTTGTGGGTGTGCAGGCTGATAATCACGCTGTCACGACGGTTGATGTGGCGGCCGAACCATTCGATCTGGTCGGCGTAGATGTTCGGGGTGGCGCATTCGACGGTCGCAGGCAAGTTGAGGATCATCTTGTGCTCAGGCGTCGGGTTCCAGACTTCGATCACGGCATCGCAGACTTCTTTGGCGAATTCCAGCTCAGTGGCGCTGAACGTCTCTGGCGAGTATTCGAAAGTCCACTCTGTGTCCGGTTGCATGGCGGCGTATTTGACGAACAGCTTGGCCGCGCTGACGGCGATTTCCTTGATCCCGTCCTTGTCCTGATTGAAGACAATCCGGCGGAAGGAAGGGGAGGTCGCGTTGTACAGGTGAACGATGGCTTTTTTCGCGCCGCGCAGGGATTCGAAGGTGCGCGCGATCAAGTCTTCACGGCCCTGGGTCAGCACCTGAATGGTGGTGTCGTCCGGGATGTGATTGTCTTCGATCAGGGTACGCACGAAGTCGAAGTCGGTTTGCGAAGCGGCCGGGAACGAGGCTTCGATTTCCTTCACGCCGACAGACACCAGGGTTTTCCAGAAACGCAATTTCTTGACCGCATCCATTGGCTCGATCAGCGACTGGTTGCCATCACGAAGGTCGGAACTGCACCAGATCGGCGCGGCGGTGATGGTCTTCGACGGCCAGGTACGATCCGGGATGTCGATGGTCGGGAACGCGCGGTATTTCGAAGACGGATCTTTGAGCATGCTCATCGGGGGAATCCTTATTGTGTGGGCCGAAAAAAGGCGGCCTGCCGGTGGATCAAATGTTCTTGGGGAAAAGCGTGGAGCGACGCACCGCGATTCAGCCCGGCAGTCGTGCGCTGACGAGGCACAGGCTGCGGTGCTGGCGAAGCTGAATGAGGGTGTGAGAGGTCTTCATGCCTTCAACCCTAACCGCGGGGGTGAAGGATGGCAAGCGGTCGAAAAAAATTGATAGGAATACCCGGAAAGTCGATTTTATCGAGATTTTATTGCTGTGGACTCCTGTGATTGTTTGGATGATTGCGCGAGGTTTGAGCACTGCGCAATTGTAGTGTTGGGAGGGCTTCCCGCTGAGCGCAGCTATGCTTAAAGCCTTGAACAAGGCAGGAGCCGGACATGAACGAGTCGGACTGGAAGCGGTACAGCGCGTTGCGCCCCTTGGCACATGAGCGGATGTGCATCCGGATCATGGAGGAGGTCGAGCGCACCGTGCTGGATAAAAGCCTGCCGCCTTACGAGCGGATTGAAGCCACTGAAGAGCTGCTTCAGTCCAGGCAAAAGGAGTTGTACTGGGCGTTTGGGGTGTTCAGGTTTTCACGGCATGAGGCTCGGTCGCACTTGCTTGGATTGTGCGCGCGGGAGTTGATCACGTCTGAAGAGTTGACCGGCTTCTCAGAGGAAACCCAGACCTGGATCAAGCATTGTCTGGCAGACAGGGAAGCCCATGGGATCGAGGATCTTGAGGCTGAATAGTTGGTGTCTGTGACGCCGCCATCGCGAGCAGGCTCGCTCCCACATTAGACCGCGATTAAATGTGGGAGCGAGCCTGCTCGCGATGAGGCCATCAGCCTCACCGATTAATCAGGGCTGAAACGCACCGATAAAAATCGCCGGATCCACCCGCGCATCATTCAGGCTGATATTCCAGTGCATGTGCGGCCCGGTCGCGCGGCCTGTCGCCCCCACTTTCCCGACCACCCCGCCACGGGCCAGTTGCTGCCCGACCTTCACGTCGATTTTCGACATGTGGCAGAACATGCTGATAAAGCCTTGCCCGTGATCGACAAACACCGTGTTGCCGTTGAAGAAGTAGTTGCCGATCAGAATCACCTTGCCCGCGGCCGGGGTCTTGATCGGTGTGCCGGCGCCCACGGCGAAATCCAGGCCCGAATGCGGATTGCGTTCTTCACCATTAAAGAACCGGCGCACACCGAACTTGCTCGACAGCGGCCCGTTGACCGGTTTGTCCAGCAGAAGGTTGCTCGGGGTATTCGGACTGAACGTGCGGTAGGCGGCGATTTGCACGGCCAGTTCGCGCTCAATGCGCTTGAGATTGTCCGGGTCAGGATTGACCTGCTGCGTATTTTTCAGGGTGATGTGCTGTTCCGGGTACTTCTTGTTGCCGACGGTGAAACTGAGATTACGACCGCCGCTGCTGAGTTGCTGCGTGCCCGGTTTCACGGTCAACGGCACACCGACAATCGCCAGCCAGTTGTTCTGTTCCTTGACCACCAGTACCGGCTTGCCTTGATAGCTGGCTTTCGGCGCCTGGGCTGAAGCACCCAGATCCACCACGGCCACGCCGCCCGGCACCGGTTTGTTCAACAGGCGAGTGATGTAGCTGTCTGCGTGGGCGTTGACGGTCAGGCACAGCAAGAGCAGCGAAGCTAAAAAACGCGGCATGGATCAATCCAGTAAAGAAAGGGTGACAGGCGTCAGGTGATTGTCTTCGACCCGCACTTGCAGTTCGCCGTCGCCGAGTTTGGCTTTGAGGCGTTGACCGTTGTGGGTTTGTCCGGCGCTGCGGATCGCGTTGCCGCGTTCGTCCAGCAGAATGCTGTAGCCACGGGCCAGTGTCGCCAGCGGGCTGACCACCTGTAGCGTCTGCACCTGACTTTGCAGTTGCAGGCGCCGCGACTTGAGGCCTTCGCGGATCGCACGGAGCAGGCGTTCGGCGAGGCTGTCGAGGCGCTGGCGGAGCATCGCCAATTGCCGGCCGGGATGTTGCCCGGCAAGACGGGTTTCCAGACGAATCAAACGTTCGCGACGGGTATTGAGGCTGCCTTCGAACGCGCGACGCAGGCGCATGTCCAGGTCATCCAGACGTTGTGCTTGCTGACGCAGACGCTCGCCCGGATGGCGCAGGCGGCGGGAGACGCCTTCCAGACGCAGCCGGTCGCGCATCAAGCGGTCACGCATGCGCATCACCAGTCGGCGATGCAGGCTTTCGACCCGACGCACCAGATCGCTGGAATCCGGCGCGAGCAGTTCGGCGGCGGCGGACGGCGTGGGAGCGCGGACGTCGGCTACGAAGTCACTGATCGATACGTCGGTTTCGTGGCCGACGGCACTGACAATCGGCGTGACGCAGGCATCGACGGCACGGGCCACCGCTTCTTCGTTGAAGCACCAGAGGTCTTCCAGCGAACCGCCGCCACGGGCCAGGATCAGTGCGTCGAACCCACGGGCATCTGCCAGTTTCAGTGCGCGGACAATCTGCGCGGTGGCTTCGCGACCTTGCACGGCGGTGGGGATCAGCGTCAGCTGGATCTGCGGTGCTCGGCGGCGGAACACGCTGATGATGTCGCGAATCACCGCGCCGGTCGGCGAGCTGATGATGCCGATGCGTTGCGGATGCGCCGGCAGCGGCACTTTGCGCTCGGCGCTGAACAGGCCTTCGGCGCTGAGCTTTTCCTTCAAGGCATCGAAGGCCAGACGGAGCGCGCCATCACCGGCCGGCTCCACGGTGTCGAGAATCAGTTGATAGTCGCCACGTCCCTCGAACAACGAAACCTTGCCCCGGACTTTGACGGCCAGGCCATCCTTCAACGCCTGACGCACCCGCGCCGCATTTTGCCGAAACAGCGCGCAACGCACCTGGGCGCCGCTGTCCTTGAGGGTGAAATACACATGGCCCGACGCCGGGCGGGCGAGGTTGGAGATTTCGCCTTCGACCCAGATATTGCTGAACACGTCTTCGAGCAACACCCGCGCGCGGCCGTTGAGCTGGCTGACAGTCAGGACTTCACGGTCCAGGCCGAGTCTTGCAAAGGGATCTTTAATCATGGGGCGCAGTTTAAAGGCATTCGGCGATCAATCTCCATGCATCAACAAAAATCCCCTGTTGGAGTGAGCCTGCTCGCGATACCGGTGTGTCAGTCGGAAGTAATATTGAATGTTAAACCGCTATCGCGAGCAGGCTCGCTCCCACAGGGGTAAAGTCGTGGCCCCGGGTTCAAGGAAGACATGGAATGAATGCATTTGAGTTGTTGCACCAATGGCCCTTCGGCACAACGGATTGGCTGGTCATCGGGCTGGGCATCGCCCTGGCTTATATCGTGTTCGGCATCGCCGGTTTCGGTACGGCGCTGGTGGCGGGGCCGATTCTGATCCTGTTCATGCCGCTGTCGAAGATCGTCCCATTGCTGGTGCTGCTGGATTTTGTCGCGGCGTTCGGCAATTTGCTGCCCTCGCGACGTGATGTGGCGAAACCCGAGTTGCTGCGGTTACTGCCGTGCATGGCGGTGGGCTGCACGCTGGGGGTGATCTTTCTGCTGAACCTGAAATCCGATGTGTTGCTGCTGTTGATGGGCCTGTTTATCAGCGCCTATGCGGTTTACAGCCTGTGGGTCAAAGCCCGTCCGACGCAGTTATCCGCCGGTTGGGCCGTTCCGACGGGCACGGTGGGCGGGATGTTCGGGGCGTTGTTTGGCAGTGGTGGCTTTTTATATGCGATCTATTTGAACAGTCGCCTGCCCAAAGAGGCGGCCCGCGCGACCCAGAGCGCGCTGATCAGTTGCAGCACGGTGGTGCGCTTGAGCCTGTTTGCCGTCGCGGGTGTGTATGCCGAGCTACCCTTGTTGGTGTTGGCGCTGTGTTTGTTGCCAGCCATGGCCTTGGGACTGTGGATCGGGCGGCGGTTGACCATGAGATTGTCCCGTGAGGCGTTCGTGCGGCTGGTGACCTGGCTGGTGCTGGCCAGCGGGATTGCCTTGATCGGGCGCTATCTGAGCACTTGACCTGAGAGTGTCAGGTACTAAGCTGCCGGCCGAAAATCCTGTGGGAGCGAGCCTGCTCCCACAAGGGTGAACATTCAGTACTTGCAAGGTCTGCATCCATGAATTCACAAAGCATCATCGTCCCGAAAATCTCCACGTTGCCGGTACACGAACCCCGGGCTCGCGCGGTGGTGCGGTGGCTGGTGCGCAAGAACATCGTCCAGGAAGAATTGACCACCTGCGGCCGTACCGGCAACCGCATGGCCCACGCCATCGCCGACGGTGCCCGGGCTGTGGTGCTGTATCCCGAAGCGCTGCCGTTTGGCGAGCCGGTCAATGGCCTGGAGATCGTCACCAAGCGCTGCATCTATACGCCGGCCAAAGGTTTCCTTGAGGAGGCCGGCTGCGCCGAGTGCCGCAAGGAAGTCGGCGAAGCGCTTTTTGAAAGCCTGGAAGACTGGATGCCGGGTCGCACCGATAATTTCACCTGTCCCGAATGCGGGCATGAAGATGACATCAACGGGTTCCTGTTCTTGCAGGAATGCGGTTTTTCCAACCTCGGGTTTATCTTCAACAACTGGGCAGAAGCCGGGTTCAAGCAAAGCTTTATCGACGAATTTGCCGATTGGCTGGATCACCCGGTGAGTTGGGTGAAAGTCGAGTTGTAGGCCGCGACAATTCCCGTATATCAGCAATGCTAATAATAGACAGAGTTTTACATTGAACCCGAGGGGGTGTCTGACTATAATGGCGCGCTTCCATTTTCCCGCTCGGGAGCCCCCGCGATGCTGCGTATCAGCCAAGAAGCTCTGACATTCGACGACATTCTCCTAGTGCCTGGTTATTCCGAGGTGCTTCCTAACGAAGTCAGTCTCAAGACCCGCCTAACCCGTGGCATCGAGCTGAATATTCCTCTGGTTTCTGCCGCCATGGACACCGTCACTGAAGCCCGTCTGGCAATCGCCATGGCTCAGGAAGGTGGCATCGGCATTATCCACAAGAACATGACCATCGAGCAGCAAGCTGCCGAAGTGCGCAAGGTCAAGCGTTACGAAGCCGGCGTGGTCAAGGACCCGATCACGATCGAGGCCGATGCCACGGTTCGTGAACTGTTCGAACTGACCCGCATGCACAACATCTCCGGCGTTCCGGTACTGCACGATGGCGACCTGGTCGGCATCGTCACTTCCCGTGACGTGCGTTTCGAGAACCGTATGGACGTCTCCGTCCGTGAAGTGATGACGCCTAAAGAGCGTCTGGTCACGGTCAAGGAAGGCGCCGACAAAAACGATGTTCGCGAGCTGTTGCACAAACACCGCATCGAACGCGTACTGATCGTCGACGACAAATTCGCCCTCAAAGGCATGATGACCGTCAACGACATCGAAAAAGCCAAGGCTTATCCGTTGGCCAGCAAGGACGATCAAGGTCGTCTGCGTGTGGGCGCTGCCGTCGGTACCGGTAAAGACACCGGTGACCGCGTCGCTGCCCTGGTCAACGCCGGCGTTGACGTGGTGGTGGTCGATACCGCTCACGGTCATTCCAAAGGTGTGATCGACCGCGTTCGCTGGGTCAAAGAGAATTTCCCTGACGTGCAAGTCATCGGCGGCAACATTGCCACCGGCGCCGCCGCCCTGGCCTTGGCCGAAGCGGGCGCTGACGCGGTCAAGGTCGGTATCGGCCCTGGCTCGATCTGCACCACTCGTATCGTCGCCGGTGTCGGCGTCCCGCAAATCAGTGCCATCGCCAACGTCGCCGCTGCCCTTGAAGGCACCGGCGTTCCGTTGATCGCCGACGGCGGCATCCGTTTCTCCGGTGACCTGTCCAAGGCCATCGTAGCCGGTGCTTCCTGCGTGATGATGGGCTCGATGTTCGCCGGTACTGAAGAAGCACCGGGCGAGATCGAACTGTTCCAGGGTCGTTCGTACAAGGCTTACCGTGGCATGGGCTCGCTGGGCGCCATGTCCCAGGCTCAAGGTTCCTCCGACCGTTACTTCCAGGACTCCTCGGCAGGCGCCGAAAAGCTGGTTCCGGAAGGCATCGAAGGGCGTGTTCCTTACAAGGGCACCCTGAGCGCCATCATCCATCAACTGATGGGCGGCCTGCGTTCCTCGATGGGTTACACCGGCAGTGCCGACATCGAAGAAATGCGCACCAAGCCTGAGTTCGTGCGAATCACCGGTGCTGGCATGGCCGAGTCCCACGTACACGACGTACAAATCACCAAAGAAGCGCCAAACTATCGGGTCGGCTGACGCCGACAGCTATAAGCCACAAGCTAAGAGCTGCAAGCGGTACTGCGTTTACGCACCTACCGCGCAGCTTCCGACTACTTGCAGCTTGCAGCTTGAAGCTAGCAACTGCTTTTTGAGTTTTTTCCCATGTCCCTCGACATTCACGCTCACCGCATCCTGATCCTCGACTTCGGTTCCCAGTACACCCAGCTGATCGCTCGCCGCGTGCGTGAAATCGGCGTGTACTGCGAACTGCATCCGTTCGACATGGACGACGAAGCGATTCGCGAATTCGCGCCAAAAGGCGTCATTCTCGCTGGCGGCCCCGAGTCCGTGCACGTCGCCGACAGCCCGCGCTGTCCGCAAGCGGTGTTTGACCTGGGCGTACCGGTCTTCGGTATCTGCTACGGCATGCAGACCATGGCTGAACAGCTGGGTGGCAAGGTCGAAGGTTCCGAGCTGCGTGAGTTTGGTTATGCTCGCGTTGACGTGGTCGGCAAGAGCCGCCTGCTTGACGGCATCGAAGACCACATCGACGCTGACGGCCTGTTCGGCCTCGACGTCTGGATGAGCCACGGTGACAAGGTCACCAGGATGCCGCAGGAATTCCACATCCTGGCCAGCACCCCGAGCTGCCCGATCGCCGGCATGTTCGACGACGCTCGCGGCTACTACGGCGTGCAGTTCCACCCGGAAGTGACCCACACCAAGCAAGGCGGTCGCATCCTGTCGCGCTTCATTCTCGATATCTGCGGCTGCGAAGCGCTGTGGACGCCGTCGAAAATTGCTGAAGACGCCATCGCTCAGGTTCGCGCTCAGGTCGGCACCGACAACGTACTGCTCGGCCTGTCCGGCGGCGTGGACTCCTCGGTGGTTGCCGCGCTGTTGCACAAAGCCATTGGCGACCAGTTGACCTGTGTCTTCGTCGACAACGGCTTGCTGCGTCTGCACGAAGGCGAGCAAGTGATGGCCATGTTCGCCGAGAACATGGGCGTCAAAGTGATTCGCGCCAACGCTGAAGATCAGTTCCTCGACAACCTGGCCGGCGAGTCCGACCCGGAGAAGAAGCGCAAGATCATCGGCCGTACCTTCATCGACGTGTTTGATGCCCAGTCCAACAAGCTGGACAACATCAAGTACCTCGCCCAAGGCACCATCTACCCGGACGTGATCGAGTCGGCTGGCGCCAAAAGCGGCAAGGCTCACGTGATCAAGTCGCACCACAACGTGGGCGGCCTGCCGGAAGAAATGAACCTCAAGCTGGTTGAACCCCTGCGCGAGCTGTTCAAGGACGAAGTCCGTCGTCTGGGCCTGGAACTCGGCCTGCCGTATGACATGGTCTACCGTCACCCGTTCCCGGGCCCGGGCCTGGGCGTGCGGATCCTCGGTGAAGTGAAGAAGGAATACGCCGACCTGCTGCGTCGCGCCGACCACATCTTCATCGAAGAACTGCGCAAGGCCGACTGGTACCACAAGGTCAGCCAGGCATTCGTGGTGTTCCAACCGGTGAAATCGGTTGGCGTGGTTGGCGATGGCCGTCGTTACGCTTGGGTAGTTGCCCTGCGTGCCGTGGAAACCATCGACTTCATGACCGCACGTTGGGCGCACCTGCCTTACGAACTGCTGGAAACCGTCAGCGGCCGCATCATCAACGAAATCGAAGGTATCTCCCGCGTTACTTACGACGTGTCGAGCAAGCCGCCGGCGACGATTGAGTGGGAGTGATCCCGGTCTGACTGAACGTCTGTAACACCTGAAAGGCCCCGTGAACGCGAGTTCACGGGGCCTTTTTGATTTTGCGGTCGGGGAGGTCATTGCTGCCACCCATCAACCGGATTTATAGCAACTCCCACTCACCCTGAGCATTCAAGCGTATCGGTATGGATCCGGTGGGGGCATTAGGATTTTCCGGATCAAAGACAGCCCAATGACCGCCGCCATTAATGTCAGCCTCGTAACGCACGTAATAGGCCGCATCATTCATCATGATGGCAGCCGAGGGATTGCCACTGAGTCGATAGATACCCTGGAATTTCCCTGGACTTGTTTCGGGTGTTGACCCTTCCAGCAATTCGTTGGCTTGCCAGTGCTCGGGTATGGTCGGCGGCTGGACTTCTGGTCTCGCGTGAACAAGGTCCTCAAGTACAGATGCGGCGCCCTCGGCGTTGTCAGCCACTTCTGGCCAGCCCATCGGTTGCATGCCTTTTTCTATCAGAGCTTGTTTGAGCTCACTGTAGCTATCCACCGTCATGGTGTCATAGGCCGGCCGAAGCGGAGTATCCAGATTGATCCTGCCGCCAGGAGTCATTCTGATCACGCTGTCCGCCATTTGACCGTTGGCATTGCGATACACCACCAGCACGCTGCTTCTGTAGCGCTGAAAGGTGAACATCCCTGGCTCCGACAATATGGCTCGCAGTTCTTGCGCGGTTCTGAAGGCCCACGGAGTTGCGACTTGAACCCGCCAGTCGCCTTTGATCAGTGCCTGAATGCTGTCGAAGTCTTCGAGCCCGGCCACTGCTTCATGGACAGGAGATCCCGGATAGTCTGCGTACTCCACCGCTAACCCGGGATCTGAGCCGATGGGTTGTGCCGAACCAGGCGTCACGTCATCCACTCGTACGCTCAAGGCGTCGGCCTGTTCACTGATGCCCCTGTAGCCTCTGAAGCTAGCCATGTGTTCCTGATCGACCAAGGCAATCCATTTAGCCGGGCCCTTCCATTCTTCATTGGCCTGAATGACCTCACTGGCAAAAAAACTTCTCACCATTTGACCATTCAGATCCGCGAAAGCCGGGCCTTCATTGATGTTGAAGGTCGTCGTCATATCGATGGCCTGAACCCGTATACGTTGGGCATTGGCGGCTTTCACCAGTGTCAGCAGATTGAACCTGCCTTCGGGATCGTTACCGGCCTCGATGTCGAGTTTTCTCAGGTAGTTTTCCAACTCCTCGGGCATTTCGCCGGTTCTTGCGAAGGTGTCCAGATCGAGCTGATTGACGTTGGCCAGCAGTTTCTGCAAATACAGTGTCTTCACCCCACGCTGTGCAAATCCGGGCATGTTTTTGATCAGTAACTGTTTACTGCCGATGCTGCCGCGACTCTCGCCAAAGACCAGCCCCGGTTTTTCCGTGAATGCGCTATCGAACAGTTCCGTCAGTGTGTTTATTGAATGTGAGGACGATACCGGCAGACGGGGTACAGGAGGATTGAGTTCGTGGTCGGCGTTTGCATCGCTGATCAGCGTGCTACGGGATTCCTCCTGCGCCATCTCGAACTCGCTCCAGGATTCTATGGTCTCGTCGTCAGGAGACATGAACACACTGCGGGCGCCGACCGTATCTACATCGGTCCCGAGCACGCTGCGCACGTCAATGCCGCCGATGGTCCACAGCCTCCTGAACTGACCGCGCGCGTCGGGCCCACCGAGTGCCCAGGCCCTCATTTCCGGATCTTCAAGGCCGGGAATATGAACGCCCGGCGTTCGCGCCCATTCTTCGACGACGGGCTCGCCGATTGTGCCGGTGGCAGTATCAGGCGGTACGATCATTCCGCCCCTCAGCCCCGGTCGCGGGATGGTTTCCCATTTGCCCGCCGCGTTAAAACGTACGGGAATCGATCCGTGGAATGCATTGGGGTTCGCCGGGTCGATGATTGCCCACGCCCCACGGCCGTTGATACTGAATTCATAACGCACGTAATACGCGCTGCCGTTGAGCTTGATCGCGGACGAAGGGTTGGAGGGAAGTCGATAGATGCCTTGAAATTTGCCGGATTCGTGAACCAATGTGTCTTCGTCGAGCAAGACATCGATCTTGAAGGATTCCGGCACCTTGACCGTAGACGCGGTAGTGTCCGGCATTTTAACGGGGACCTCGCTCGGTGGTGTTTCGGGGCTGCTGGCCGGTTGAGTCGTCTCCTTTAGATCAGCCATTTCATTAGCCTCGGCAACCTCGATTTCGGCGCCGACTTCTGTGAGCGAACCCGGGCCTTTGAGGAAGGGCAGGTTGAACAGCACATCAATCCCGCTGATCACCGCGCCGATGATGCCGGCCTTGCGTTCTTCAGCGGTTTTGCCGTTTACCGCCTGATCAATGTTCAACCCCATGTTGGCAATACTGGCGCCGATCACTGGCAAGGCGACTGGCCAGCCGACGACCGCGAGCGGGCCAAACACTTTCACCCCGGCGCTGAGGTAACCGATCCAGAGTTTTTTCCGCAGATCGCCATTGGAAGTCAGCGTGAGTTCGGCCTCGGCGACCATCGAGTCTTTGGTCGAGTCGCGTAGCCAGGAGAAGACATCACCGGCAATGACCCGATTTTTCTGGTTGATCAGGTGATGGTCATGTTTGCCCCAGGTGCTGACCAGCCGATTCATGATGTCGGTAATGTTGGTGGCGATATCCTGCCGATCGGCCAGGGAAAAATGCGTCATGAATGTCTGACGCGCGTCTTCCTTATTCATCCGCTGCAACATCCAGAAGTGCATGTCCGTTGCGGTTTCAAGCACCTGAAAGCCATTGGCTTCACCGGGCAGGTAAACAATCTGCCGGCCCTTGGGCGCGAGAAAACGAAGAATATGGGTGGAGGCGTAACCGGCGACATCCAGGGTTCGAACACTGTCGGAGCCAGAGTGTCGAGATCGCAGCATCTGCAGGCTGACCGGCCAGGTGAACGGGCCGATGGCCGCGTTTGTGACGAACTGAAAGTCCTCATCGCTCAACTGGCGTTTGTCCCGTGCCTGCACGGCTTTGATAAGGAAGTTGCACTTGGCCAGGGTGCGAAAATCGGCACCGCAATCGTTCCAGAAGGCAGTCAGTCGCTTGGTGTACAACGAGCTGATATCGACGCTCCAGAAGTACTTCAGCACGTCGTTGCCATGCAGGCGCACTTCGTTGGTTTCATTGAAGATGCTGGCGTTTGGGCCTGCGCAGTAAAAACCTGCGTTTATATCCAGCAGGTCGGCATTGTCCTGATCGGTGGCGCGAAACCGGTGGATCACCAGTTGGGTCAAGGTCATGGACGACGTTGGCGCCCAGTGTTCCCAACCGGTGAAGGTTTTCGAGTTACTGGCTGCCCTGTCAAAGCGGTGGAAGTACACCTGATCCGGATCAAGGCCGGTGATGGCGTACTTTTTCAGTAAATTGCCGGCGACCTCATGAGCGGTGTCTTTTACGCTTGGGCAGGTCTGGATAATGCGGGTGGCGATGACCTTAAGGGCCGCCTTGTCGGCGGCGTTGGGTAGCGGATGTATTTCTGTGGAGTTCATTGCACTCTCTTTCCTTGAGAACCGGGCTTGGAGGATGACCCGTTTGCTCAAGGCTTGTGCACTACATAGTTATACCCACAGGTGATGTGCGGCTACAGGTCACCCTTACTGTTTCCCAATCGCAGGTGTATCGTATTCGCCTTTTGCAGGCCCCGCGCCTGACGCTGATTCGTGAGGTAGTTGAGTTCATGTCCTTTACCCGTCGCCAAATCCTCGGTGGCCTGGCCGGTCTTGTTGTCGTTGGTGTCGGAGCAGGGGGGGCATCGCGCTACTGGCTGGGCAAAATGGCCGACGCCGCCGCTGGCCACGACTATGAGCTGATTGCCGCACCGCTGGACGTTGAGCTGGTGGCCGGGCACAAGACCGAAGCCTGGGCGTTCGGCCCGTCGGCGCCGGGGACCGAGTTGCGGGTACGTCAGGGCGAGTGGCTGCGGGTGCGTTTCATCAACCATCTTCCGGTAGCGACTACCATTCACTGGCACGGCATCCGCCTGCCGCTGGAGATGGACGGCGTACCTTACGTCTCACAATTGCCGGTACTGCCGGGTGAATACTTCGACTACAAATTCCGCGTACCCGATGCCGGCAGCTACTGGTATCACCCGCACGTGAACAGCAGTGAAGAGCTCGGTCGCGGGCTGGTGGGCCCGCTGATCGTCGAAGAGCGTGAGCCCACAGGCTTCAAGTACGAGAAAACCTTGAGCCTCAAGAACTGGCACGTCGATGAGGAGGGCGCTTTCCTGCCCTTCAGCATTCCTCGCGAAGCCGCCCGTGGTGGTACGGCCGGGCGCTTGTCGACCATCAATGGCGTCCCGCTAGCGGTGATTGATTTGCCTGCCGGACAGATCACCCGGGTTCGCCTGCTCAACCTCGATAACACGCTGACGTATCGCCTGAACATTCCCGGCGTTGAAGCGCAGATTTACGCACTGGACGGTAACCCCATCGAGCCGCGCCCGCTGGGCAAGGAGTACTGGCTAGGCCCAGGCATGCGTATTTGTCTGGCGATCAAGGCTCCGCCAGCCGGTGAAGAGTTGTCCCTGCGCAACGGTCCGGTACGCTTGGGTACGTTCCGTTCGGTGGCCAATAGCGATGCACCGACCGAATGGCCGTCCGCGCTGCCCGCCAACCCGGTGGCCGAGCCGGACCTGGCCAATGCCGAGAAACTCAACTTCAATTTCGAGTGGGTGGGTTCGGTGTCGGTGAACGTGGACAACGGCAAACCGCCGAGCCTGTGGCAAATCAACGGCAAAGCCTGGGACATCACCGACAAGACCTGCGCCGACCGGCCGATTGCCAAGCTTGAGAAGGGCAAGAGCTACATTTTCGAATTGAAGAACATGACTCAGTATCAGCACCCGATTCATTTGCATGGCATGAGCTTCAAGGTCATTGCCTCGAACCGGCACAAGGTCATTCCGTACTTCACCGACACGTATCTGTTGGGTAAGAACGAGCGTGCGCAAGTGGCGTTGGTTGCCGATAACCCGGGCATCTGGATGTTCCACTGCCATGTGATCGATCACATGGAAACCGGCCTGATGGCCGCCATCGAGGTGGCGTGATGCGTCAGATTCGTCCCGCCGCCATCATCGACCGCAGCCGTGATCGCGACTTCATGCGCGAAGCCCTGGCCCTGGCCGCTCAAGGGGCCGCGCTTGGCGAAGTGCCGGTGGGCGCGGTGCTGGTACAAGACGGGGAAATCATCGGCCGCGGCTTCAATTGCCCGATCAGCGGCAACGACCCGAGTGCGCATGCCGAGATGGTCGCGATCCGCGCTGCTGCTTTGGCCGCGAGCAACTATCGCCTGCCGGGCAGCACGCTGTACGTGACACTTGAACCGTGCAGCATGTGCGCCGGGTTGATCGTGCATTCGCGAATTGCGCGGGTGGTGTACGGCGCGCTGGAGCCCAAGGCCGGGATTGTGCAGAGTCAGGGGCAGTTCTTCACCCAGGGGTTTCTCAATCATCGGGTGTTGTTTGAAGGCGGGGTGTTGGCGGAGGAGTGCGGGGCGGCGCTCAGCGAGTTCTTCAAGGCCCGAAGAGCCAAGCCCGCAGACTGAACAGTGACCCCTGAGGGAGCGAGCCTGCTCGCGATGAGGCCTTAACATCCAGCATCAGAGTTGAATGTCAGTCCGCTATCGCGAGCAGGCTCGCTCCCACATTTGGATCTCCATTAGTGCGCAGATGGAGGGTTTATTTGCGGGCCACGATCACCGCACGCATCGGCGCAGGCAGCCCTTCAATTGTTTTGCTGTGATCGTCCGGGTCCAGGAAATCACTCAAAGACTGATACTTCATCCACTCCGTCCCGCGCTGTTCTTCGACCGTGGTCACGCTCACATCCACGCAACGCACGTCGGTAAACCCGGCACGCCGCAACCACAGCTCCAGCGCCGGTACCGATGGCAGGAACCACACGTTGCGCATCTGCGCGTAACGGTCTTCCGGCACCAGTACCTGTTGCTGATCGCCTTCGATCACGAGTGTCTCCAGCACCAGTTCACCGCCCTTGACCAGGCAATCCTTCAGCGCCAGCAAATGCTCGATTGGTGAGCGGCGATGGTAGAACACGCCCATGGAAAACACCGTATCGAAGCCTTCCAGCTCCGGCGGCAGGTCCTCGAACGGGAACGGCAGGTGCCAGGCATTGGGTTCGGACAGGTAGCGTTGCACCGCCTGGAACTGGCAGAAGAACAGCCAGTTCGGGTCAACGCCGATCACGCTGTCAGCCCCGGCACCGAGCATGCGCCACATGTAGTAACCGTTACCGCAACCGACGTCGAGGATGCGTTTGCCCTTCAGATTCAGGTGCGGGGCGACGCGCGACCATTTCCAGTCAGAACGCCATTCGGTGTCGACATGCACGCCAAACAGATCAAACGGTCCTTTGCGCCACGGCGATAAACCCATCAGCGCAGTACGCATTTGCGCACGGGTTGCGTCGTCGCAATCGGTGTCCAGCATCAGGCCATTGAGCAAGTCGACTTCACTCGGCTGAATCTTTGGCAAAGCATCCAGCGCACTCTGCCAGCGCTCCAGGTCGCCATGACCCTTTTCCATTTTCTTGTCGAGTTGCGCTTGCAGGGTATTGGCCCATTCGGCCAGCGGTGTACCGGCCAGACGGCGGGCGAGGGGGGACAGATCAATCATGGCAAGGCAATCAACGAGGCAAAGTTAAGACACTGGAACCACGGCACGACTTTCGAGAACCCGGCGGCCAGCAGGCGCTCGCGGTGTTCTTCGAGGCTGTCGGGCTTCATGACGTTTTCGATGGCGCTGCGCTTCTGGGCGATTTCCAGTTCGCTGTAGCCGTTGGAGCGTTTGAAGGCGACGTGCAGATCGGTGAGCAGCGCGTGTTCTTCGGGATCGTTGAAACGCAGCTTCTCCGACAGGATCAGCGCGCCACCCGGCAACAGCGACTGGCGGATGCGCGACAGCAATGCCGTGCGCTGCTCCGGGGCGATGAATTGCAGGGTGAAGTTCAGCGCCACCACCGAGGCCGGTTGAAACTCAAGGGCGAGGATATCGCCTTCGATCACGTCCACCGGAAGCAACTCCTGGAACATCGAGTCCTGACCATTGAGGTATTCGCGGCAGCGTTCGACCATCGCCGCCGAGTTATCCACAGCGATCACGCGGCAACCGTCGGTGCGCACGTGACGACGCAAGGCCTGCGTCACGGCACCGAGGGACGAACCGAGGTCGTAGAGCACGCTATTGGGCTGGGCGAATTGCGCGGCGAGCACGCCGAGGTTTTCGACGATGGTCGGATAACCCGGCACCGAGCGCTTGATCATGTCCGGGAACACCCGCACCACGTCCTCGTTAAAGGCGAAGTCAGGTACCTGGGCCAAAGGCTGGGCGAAAAGGCGATCGGGTTCTTTGCTCACGGCGGTTCCAGCGGCGTTGGTGGAAAAGGCCGGCATTTTAGCCAAATTGACGGGGGGATGCGCGGGTTGTCTGATAAACCGTGGGGGATTTGCGGAAGGGGGGCGGACGGGGTCTTGGGTGTAGAGAGCATTTGGAACAGACAAATGAATGACCAGGTCGAGAAGAGAGACTTGGTCATTCATTGTTTAGAGCGAGATCATCTAGGACGCGTGAAAACGTTGAGTATAGCTTTACCAGTGATCTTCAGCTCTTCGGTCCTGTGGTCTTTGCCTTTGAAGTCAAAGTTGATGAGGTAGCGCAATGCCTCGGAGTCGCTCTGGACTACTTCGACGGTAATAGAGCCGCTTTCGGGTTTGTAGGTGTAAGAAGTCGAAAAGTCGTCGTTAGCTCCAGATTCATAATATTGGAATGTGTCAAATGGAAAGTTAGAGTCTTCGGGTGAATAGGTGCCGGATTGAATGTCACTGGTAAATTCAAACATCATCCCTTTGCTGGAATCGGCAAAGCCGTTTTCATAGGAACGACCAATATAGCCAATCCGGTTGCTGTCATTGTCTTTGTAAAACTGGATGTTTTGAGTATGAAACTCCACGCGGTGTGAAACCGTGGCTTTAATATCGCAATTGACGGAGACAAAGGGGTCCATTGCAAGTGCACTCACCGAATTTTTGCTTTTGAAAAATCTCATTATTATCTTCCTTGGTTTACATTCGTGGTGGGATAACGCCACCGGGATAGTAAATAGGCTAGAAAATCTGAGCTACTGTCATATTTAACTGTTTTTTATAATGTTTCGAGATGAAATATCAGTTTTATGGTTATGAAAACTGGCTAAGTTGCAGTTTGTTTTTATGAAACGCCGACGCCGTAATCCCCCATTGCCCCAGCCAATAACTGAGGATGATCACATAGGGCGCTGCGTCGAATGGCATTACAAAACGGCTGATACCAATCACGCTGTCAGAGAACACAAACGCCACCGCACCTGCCGCTGCCAGCAGTGCCGAGCGTTTGGGGACTTCAGTGCCCAGTCGAGCCAGTGCCCGCCAGAGCATCGCGCTGATGGCCAAACCATAAACAATCACCGGGATCAGCAATGGACCGAGTCCATGGGAAATCAAAATCCCCAGCAGCACCGCGCCGACACCCAACGCAATCACCAATGGCAACACCGCCAACCGCCGGCAATCGCTCAAATAGGCTTTGAGATAAGCCAGATGTGCGACCAGAAATGCGCCCAAGCCAAACACAAACAGATCCCCCGGCCACGCCAGCAATACATCGCCGACCAGCGAGAAAATCAGGCCAAGGCTGATCCAGCGGCGATAGTCGCCGGGCGGCGCGTCATGCAGCCAACCGAGCAATGCCAACACGGGCATGGGTTTGACCAGCAGGCAGAGCAACGTTGCCTGCATGCTCACGCCATACAGAAAAGTCACCGCGCCCATCAGCGCCAGAATAAGCCAGCCCACGATCAGTTAACCGAGATCGCGCAATCGAAAGTTTCCACTGGCAATACCTCCGGGGCCCAGGGTTGTTGAGATGTCAGACGCAAGCGCCCGGTGCCGGCGGTGAACGCCTGAAAACGCCAGGTCGAAAGGCCGGCGCTGCCGACGATGCCGGCGTCCTCCGGGTTGCTATACACCTCGGGACTAAGCGCATGCAGCACACCACCGGCCGAATCCTGGATTGCCCAGCGGTAACCCGTGGATGGGTTGCTGGGCAGGGTCAGGATCAGGTTTTGCCCGTTGTTCAGTTTCACCGGGCATTGGCTTTGTTTTACCACTGTCACGTTCTGTTTCGGTTGCGAGGCGCAGGCGGCCAGCAAGGACAGGGCGAGGAGAACCAACAGGCGGATGGGGGACATAGGGTCAGCGGCTCCGGCGTTCACGACGAACGGCGAGCATAACTGAAGATGAGACAAAGTGTGACGAAGCTGCGGGAGATGATCGTTCCCACGCTCTGCGTGGGAATGCCGCCCGGGACGCTCCGCGTCCCATCACAAGCGTGACGCAGAGCGTCACAGGATGCATTCCCACGCAGAGCGTGGGAACGATCAGATTACGAGGTCAGAACAGAATCTTCGCCACATCCGCAAAACGCTTGGCGAAATGCACGGTAATCCCTTCCTTCAGATAGTCCGGCAGTTCCTCAAAGCTGCCACGGTTAGGCTCCGGCAAGATCAATTCAAAGATCTTCTGCCGCCGCGCCGCAATCACCTTCTCGCGCACCCCGCCAATCGGCAGAACATGCCCGGTCAACGTCAGTTCGCCGGTCATGGCCACACCTTTTTTCGGCGGCTGGTTGCGCGCGAGCGAGAGCAGGGCGCTGGCCATGGTCACGCCGGCGCTCGGCCCGTCTTTCGGGGTGGCGCCTTCCGGGACGTGCAGGTGGACGAAGGCCTCGTCGAAGAACTTCGGATCACCACCAAACGACTTCAGGTTGGAGCTCACGTAGCTGTAGGCGATTTCCGCCGACTCTTTCATCACGTCGCCCAATTGTCCGGTGAGTTTGAAGCCACGGTTTAGCGTGTGGATTCGGGTCGCTTCAATCGGCAAGGTCGCGCCGCCCATGCTGGTCCAGGCCAGACCGGTGATCACTCCGGTGCCGGACAGCACTTGCTCGTTGCGGAACACCGGATGACCGAGTGAGGCTTCAAGGTCTTTGGGGCCGAGTTTGATCACCGCTTTTGGTTCGTCGATCAACTTCACCACGGCTTTGCGCACCAGTTTGCCTAGTTGTTTTTCCAACTGGCGCACCCCTGCTTCACGGGCATAACCGTCGATCAACGCTTTGAGGGCGCTGTCGCTGATGCTCAGGCTGCCTTTGGACACGCCGGCCTTTTCCAGTTGCTTGGGCCAGAGGTGGCGCTTGGCGATGGCGATTTTTTCTTCGGTGATGTAACCCGACAGGCGAATCACTTCCATCCGGTCGAGCAACGGGCCGGGGATCGAGTCCAGGGTGTTGGCGGTGCACACGAACAGGACTTTCGACAGATCCAGACGCAGGTCCAGGTAGTGGTCGAGGAATTCGACGTTCTGTTCCGGGTCGAGGGTTTCCAGCAGCGCGGAGGCCGGGTCGCCCTGGTAGCTTTGGCCCATCTTGTCGATCTCGTCGAGCATGATTACCGGGTTCATCACTTCGACGTCTTTCAACGCCTGTACGAGTTTGCCCGGTTGTGCGCCAATGTACGTGCGGCGATGGCCCTTGATCTCGGCTTCGTCGCGCATGCCACCCAGGCTGAAACGGTAGAACGGCCGGCCCAGGGATTCGGCAATGGATTTGCCGACACTGGTTTTACCCACGCCCGGCGGGCCGACCAGCAACACGATGGAGCCGCTGATCTCGCCTTTATAGGCACCCACGGCGAGGAATTCGAGGATGCGGTCCTTGATGTCGTCGAGGCCGGCGTGGTGTTTGTCCAGCACCTTGCGCGCGTGCTTGAGACTGAGTTTGTCCTCGCCGTACACGCCCCACGGCACCGAAGTCGCCCAGTCGAGATAGTTGCGGGTGACCGCGTATTCCGGCGAGCCGGTTTCGAGGATCGACAGTTTGTTCATTTCCTCTTCGATGCGCTTCTGCGCCTGCGGCGAGAGGACTTTGCCGGTCAGGCGTTGCTCGAACTGCTCGATGTCGGCGCTGCGGTCGTCTTTGGTCAGGCCCAGCTCTTGCTGAATGACCTTGAGTTGTTCCTTGAGGAAGAACTCACGTTGATGCTCGCCGATCTTGCGATTTACTTCGGCGGAAATCTCTTTTTGCAGGCGCGCGACTTCGACTTCCTTGCGCAGCATCGGCAGGACTTTTTCCATGCGCTTGAGCATGGGTACACAGTCGAGCACTTCTTGCAGCTCGCTGCCGGTGGCCGAGGTCAGGGCGGCGGCGAAGTCGGTCAGCGGCGACGGATCGTTGGGACTGAAGCGGTTGAGGTAGTTTTTCAGCTCTTCGCTGTACAGCGGGTTGAGCGGCAGCAGTTCCTTGATCGCGTTGATCAGCGCCATGCCGTAGGCCTTGACCTCGTCGGTCGGCTCGGTCGGCTGGTGCGGGTATTCGACTTCCACCAGGTATGGCGGGCGGTGGTGCTTGAGCCAGGTTTTGATGCGCACCCGGGTCAGGCCCTGAGCGACGAATTGCAGTTTGCCGTTTTCACGGCTGGCGTGGTGAACCTTGACCAGCGTGCCGTACTCCGGCAATGCGCCGGTGTTGAAATGACGCGGGTCTTCCTGGGGCGAGTCCATGTAGAACAGGGCCAGGGAGTGGTGATCGGCTTTGCTGACCAGGTCCAGTGTCTCGGCCCACGGTTCTTCGTTGACGATGACCGGCAGCACTTGGGCCGGGAAGAACGGGCGGTTGTGGATCGGGATGATGTAGACCTTGTCCGGCAGGTTCTGGCCGGGCAGGGCGAGGCCTTTGCCGGTGGAGTGGTGTTCGGTGTGCTCTGCTTCGGCGTCGTCGCTCGGGTCTTCGGGGAATTCTTGCTGGTCGCTCATGGGGCACCTGCGTATTGGGTATGGGTGTTAGATGGGGCAGGTGGGGGGTGGTTTCAATGGTTCGGGATGTTTCTGGGTGTGTGTTCAGGGGTTGGACAGGTACGTGTGGGAGTATTCGGGTGTTGGTGAACATGTCTTGTTTTGATCAAAGTAATTTTTACGAATGGGCGGAAGTTGCAAGCCGCCTTTGGATCGATAGATTTATTGTGCAGCGGGGCAATGTCGACAGTCGAACGATGCAGGCATGGCAATCTAAAGCGCCCTGGTTCTGGATTAAAATATTCTGATTTAGGGGTGTTTAATGATGAACATAGCTTTTGCAAATAGAATCAATGTGTCTACTGATACGCTAAATGCGGCACTGCTAAGGAAAGTAGATAATCATAGTTTTTCCGGAAAACCTTCACAAAGCTTGTAAGTATTGCAAATCGGGATAATAAACTTTCTAGCGCTGTTGCGGAAAGCATCTTTAAAGGGCACGCGGCAGCTGACGGGGTGCAAGTTGATGCTGTGTCTGTCAAAGCGGTTAAAGTTGCATTGAGTGATGCTTTGAAACATGTGAAAAACGAGCATGCCAAAGCGCAATTCAGCACGTGGTTGGCTAGTTGTGACAGTCTGCTTTCCATTGGGCGAGATAAGGAGAAAAAAGGAGCAGAGTTTAATACTGGGCCCGATCGGCTTGCGCTGTTACGGCAACATCATGGCGAACCGATATATTTGGCAAGTGGCAGTTATGGGTGCGTACTGAAAATGGGTGACCATGTGATCAAGCAATTCAATAAGGCCGATCCAGCTGCAGTGCTGCATGAATTGAATATATGCAATGACTATATGGCAGTAGCGAAAAATCAACACAATTTGGCTTATTTGTCACAAGGGGAGTTGGTGATGCCATTTGTTGAGGGTGGCGCTCCGACTCAAGACGAAGTCAAAGCGGGCGTTAAAACGCTCTACGAACAAGGCTTCATAATGGGAGACCCTAAACCGGGTAATTTTAAAGTGACCAACGAGGGTGTAGTGCCGATCGATTTTGGGCAGGTCGTCAAAATTGAAGACCCTCACTCGATTCATAAGTCTGTCAAGTTTGCATTTGCTCATGACTATATGAGGGGGGGGTATCGTAGTGTTCCAGACGAACTCAAGGGTGAATATCTGAACATATTTAAGACGATGTCTGATTCGCTAGGCTCGGAAAGCCCGTTTCGTTTCGCAAATATCAAACAGAGAAGGGCTATGGGGTATCAACTCCCCAATAGAAATCCTGTTCCCCAATAATCGCCGAGAAAATGGCGTCCACAAAAAGGTGCCAATTGTGGGAGCGAGCCTGCTCGCGAATGCGGCATGACATTCAGTGTTGATGTCGATTGACACACCGCCATAGCGAGCAGGCTCACTCCTACATGAGGATTGGTTACAGTCAGGTATTAGCTGTGTGGCGTGGGTTTGGGTAGCAGAGGTTATCCAGCATCCGGTTCGCCGCCAGTTCGGCGATTAACCAGCCAACTCATTCATCCGCTGAAGCACGGCATTGAGGCCATTGCTGCGCGACGACGACAGTTGCCGCGAAAGCCCGAGCTGATTGAACCACTCCGGCAAATCCACCTGCCGCAACTCAGTCGCCGACAACCCGTTGACCCGCGCCAGCAGCAACGCCACCAACCCGCGAATCAAACGCGCATCGCTAGTCGCCGCAAACTGCCAATGGCCATCTTGCAGCGAGCCCACCAACCAGACCTGGCTTTCACAGCCATGCACGCGGTTGGCATCAACTTTATCCACATCACTCAACACAGGCAGGCGGTCACCCCATTGCATCAACAACCGCGCCCGCTGTTCCCAGCCAGCCGCGTTTTGAAACGTATCCAGCACCGTCACCGCGTCGACAGGCAGGCTCATCGCAACAACTCCAGCGCATGGTCCAGCGCTTCAAAGAACCGCTCCAGGTCTTCGGAATCGTTATACAGCGCCAACGACACCCGAATCGCCCCGGCCAACTCGAAGCTTTTGAGCAACGGCATGGCGCAGTGATGTCCTGCTCGAACCGCAATCCCCTGCTCGGTCAGCAAATGCGCCAGATCAGAGTTATGCACACCCTCGACGACAAAACTGGCCAGTGCCAGTTGCGGCGTGCCCAACAGCCGAATGCCATTGCGTGCTTCAAGACCTTTCACCAAATAATCATGCAGTGCTGCTTCATGCTCAGACACCGCGTCCTGATCGAGGGCCGCCAGATAATCCAGCGTCGCCCCCAAACCAATCACACTGGCAATCGCCGGCGTTCCGGCTTCAAAACCGAGCGGAGCGGGGCGAAAGCGAGCGCTTTGGTAGTCCGCATCCAGCACCATTTCGCCGCCAAATTGCCAGTGGCGCAGGTGTTTCAGCGCTTCATTGCGCCCGTACAACACACCGAGTCCATCAGGACCGTAGAGCTTGTGACTGGAAAATACATAAAAATCGCAACCCAGCGCCTGCACGTCATGCCGACCATGCACCACGCCTTGCGCGCCATCGACCACCGTCAATGCGCCGTGCGCTTGCGCCATCGTCAGCAGCGCGGGTAACGGTTGCCAGGCGCCAAGCACATTGGACAGCTGACTGATCGCGAGCAAGCGGGTTCGTGGGTTGATCAACTGCGCGGCGGCATCCAGGTCGATCAAACCGTCGGCATTCAGCGGCAGGATCACCAGTTTCAGCTCGCGCCGCTGGGCCAGTTGCTGCCATGGCAGCAGGTTGGCGTGATGCTCCAGGGCGCTGATGACAATCTCATCGCCCGGATTGAAAAGAGGTTCCAGGCCATATGCCAGGAGGTTCAGCGCAGAAGTCGCGCCGTGGGTAAAAATGATCTGCCCGCCATCGCCGGCATTCAGCCATTGGGCGACCTTGCTGCGGCTGGCCTCGAACGCCTGGGTGGCATGGGCGCCGGGCAGGTGTTGCGCTCGATGCACATTGGCTGTGCCGTTGGCGTAGTAATGCGTCAGGGCATCCAGCAGGGCTTGAGGTTTTTGCGTGGTGGCGGCGTTGTCCAGATAGGTCTGGTCTTGCCGTTGCAGAGCGGCGATGGCCGGAAAATCGGCGCGCCAGGGAGAGGGGATCATCATGTTATTCGGCCCTGGTAAACATGGGCGGGTGTACGCCAGACCCTGTGGGAGTGAGCCTCCCACAGGTAAGCATTCGACGCTTAGTTGTGAGCGTGCAGCGCTTCGTTCAGTTCGATGGCCGATTTGTGGGTTTTGCACTCCACGGCACCGGTCTCCGAATTGCGTCGGAACAACAGATCCGGTTGACCGGCCAGTTCACGCGCCTTGACGACCTTGACCAGCTTGTTGTGCTCGTCCAGCAACGCCACTTTGGTGCCAGCGGTCACGTACAGGCCCGACTCAACGGTGTTGCGGTCGCCCAACGGGATACCGATACCGGCGTTCGCGCCGATCAGGCAGCCTTCGCCGACCTTGATCACGATGTTGCCGCCGCCCGACAGGGTACCCATGGTCGAGCAACCGCCGCCCAGGTCCGAACCTTTGCCGACGAACACACCTGCCGATACACGACCTTCGATCATGCCCGGACCTTCGGTGCCGGCGTTGAAGTTAATGAAACCTTCGTGCATCACGGTGGTGCCTTCGCCCACATAAGCGCCCAGACGGATACGCGCCGCGTCAGCGATACGCACGCCGGCCGGAACCACGTAGTCGGTCATTTTCGGGAACTTGTCCACCGAGAACACTTCCAGCAACTCGCCACGCAGGCGGGCTTCCAGTTGATGTTCGGCCAGTTCGGACAGGTCGATGGCGCCCTGGCTGGTCCAGGCCACGTTCGGCAGCAACGGGAACACGCCGGCCAGGTTCAGGCCGTGCGGCTTGACCAGGCGGTGGGACAGCAGGTGCAGCTTGAGGTACGCCTCAGGCGTGGACGTCAGCTGAGCGTCTTCAGCCAGAATGGTCGCGACCAATGGCTTGTGGCTTTCGGCCAGGCGGGTCAGCAGCGCCGCCTGGGCCGCGTCAACGCCTTTCAGGGCTTCAGCCAGTTGCGACGCCTGAGCGGTGCTGAACGCGATGGCCTGATTGCCTTCGGTGTAGCCCAGAGCCGGCGCGATGGCCGCGACCAGTTCGGCCGACGGGTTGAGCAGTGGCTGTGCGTAAAACACTTCCAGCCACGCGCCTTGACGATTTTGAGTACCAACACCAAAGGCCAGACTGAACAGGGTAGTGGACATGTGAATACCTCTAACAAAATTGAACGGGCTGGCTTACTTGAGCGCTGCCGCGTAGATATCTGGCTTGAAGCCAATCAGGGTTCGGTCACCGAGATCGAGCACCGGGCGCTTGATCATCGAGGGTTGTGCGAGCATCAGTTCGATGGCTTTCGGCTGGTCGAGATCGGCTTTGCGTTCGTCGTCGAGCTTGCGAAAGGTCGTGCCTGCACGGTTCAACACCACTTGCCAGCCGTGCTCGTCGCACCATTGGGTCAGGTGTTCACGGTCTATACCGGCCGTTTTGTAATCATGAAAGTCATAGCTGACAGCGTGTTCATCGAGCCAGGTGCGCGCCTTTTTCATGGTGTCGCAGGCTTTGATGCCGAAAAGGTGCAACGTTTTGCTTGAAACGGTCAAGGAATTGCCCCCTTTGCAGGTGCTGGAAAAAAATGGTGACGGATTATGCCATGGAAGCGCAAAACCTGTGGGAGTGAGCCCGCTCGCGATTGCGCAGGATCAATCAACCTCCATGGTGGATGTTACATCGCAATCGCGAACAGGCTCGCTCCCACAGGGTTCTCGGGCAGTTCCAAGGTCCTTCATGCAGTCTAAACGCCTAATATGGCACTTCGAATCTGTCGATTACCTTAGCCCTTGCGGCAGAAGGCGCTGCGGGCACAGCGCCTGGCGTTGTATAGCCGGAATACGCATCACCCGATGAGGGGGATGTTGGCCCGTGGTTACTTGTGACGCTGAATAAAGTCGCGAATCCGCTCGGCAGCCTCGACGCATTCTGCCAGTGGCGCTACCAGTGCCATGCGCACTCGACCGGCGCCTGGATTGGCCCCGTCAACATTGCGCGACAGATACGATCCCGGTACCACCGTCACGTGTTCCTCAACAAACAGATCACGGCAGAACGCTTCATCATCGCCGTCCACATTGGGCCACAAGTAAAAACCGCCGTCCGGACGCTGCACGTCCATCACCGGGCCGAGGATTTCCAGCACGGCATCGTACTTCTCGCGGTACAGCACGCGGTTGGCGCGCACATGCACTTCGTCGTTCCACGCGGCAACGCTGGCCAGTTGGGTCTGAACCGGCATCGCGCAACCGTGGTAGGTGCGGTACAGCAGGAAGCCTTTGAGAATGTCGGCGTCTCCCGCCACGAAACCCGAACGCAGGCCTGGCAGGTTGGAACGTTTGGACAGGCTGTGGAACACCACGCAACGCTTGAAGTCTTTGCGGCCCAATTCCACGCAGGCGCTGAGCAGGCCGCCGGGCGGAGTTTGTTCGTCGAAATACAGTTCGCTGTAGCACTCGTCGGCGGCGATCACGAAGTCGTATTCGTCGGCCAGGGCGATCAGCTTCTTCAGGGTGTCGACCGGAATCAGTGCGCCGGTCGGATTGCCTGGCGAGCACAGGAACAGGATCTGGCAACGCTTCCAGATGTCCGGCGAAACCGTGTCGAAGTCCGGGTTGAAGCCGTTTTCATCCAGGCATGGCAGGTAGTGCGGCTTGGCGCCGGCGAGAAATGCCGCGCCTTCGTAGATCTGATAGAACGGGTTCGGGCTGACCACCAACGCGTCTTCGCCACGGTTGACCACGGTCTGGGTGAAGGCAAACAACGCTTCGCGAGTGCCGTTTACCGGCAGTACGTTGCGCGCCGGGTCGAGCCAGCCGTTCGGGACGCTGAAGCGGCGTTCGCACCAGGCGGCGATGGCTTCACGTAGCGCCGGGATGCCGAGGGTGGTCGGGTACACAGCCATCTGATCCAGGTTGCTGGCCAGGGCTTCGGCCACAAAGCTCGGCGAGCGGTGCTTTGGCTCACCGATGGACAGCGCGATAGGGCGTTTGTCCGGGTTTGGCGTGACGCTGCCGAGCAGGGCGCGGAGCTTCTCGAACGGGTAAGGCTGGAGCTGGGTCAGAGCGTTGTTCATGGGGGCCTCTTTTAATGTGGGAGCTGGCTTGTGTGGGAGCCGGCTTGCCCGCGATGCAGGCGCCTCGGTCTGTCAGATACACCGAGGTGCTGCTATCGCGGACAAGCCCGCTCCCACACAAGCGCTTCCCACAGGGAAAGTTGGTTAATTCAGATACTCAGGCGTGACAATTTGATATCGGGTTCGTGGCTGACGCTCAGCTGATCAACGATTGCATCCTGCAAGCGGCTGCACAGCAGCGGGTCGGACAGCTGATGGTTATTGGCGTCGGTAATGAAGAACACGTCCTCCACCCGCTCGCCCAGCGTGGCAATTTTGGCGTTTTTCAGCGACAGGTCGAACTCCAGGAAAATCGTGCCAATCCGCGCCAACAGTCCCGGACGATCTGGAGCTGTGAGTTCCAGTACGGTCACCGGACGCTGGGCGTCGTTGTGAATCGTCACCTGTGGCGCAAAGGCGAAATGCTTGAGCTGGCGTGGCACTCGACGCTGGATGATGGTCGGGTAGTTGTCCGGGTTGCGCAGGGCCTCGGTCAGCCCTTCGCGAATCTGTTTGACCCGCGCCGGGTTGTCGCCAATCGAGTCGCCGTCAGTGTCGAGCACAATGTAGGTGTCGAGGGTGAACTGGCTGCTGGAGGTGATCACTCGGGCGTCGTGAATGTTCAGGTTGAGCTGGTCCATCGCGGCCACGGTCACGGCGAAGAAATCGTGCTGGTCCGGTGCATAAATGAAGATCTGCGTGCCGCCCTCGAATTCGCGCTGAGTGGTTTCCTTGATCAGCACCAGTGGCCCGCCGTCGGCCGGGTGCTGGAGTATCGCGTCACTGTGCCAGGCCACGTCGCCGGCGGTGTGGCGCAGGAAGTAGTCGTCGCCCAATTGCGCCCACAGTTGCTCGATATCGTCCGGGTCGGTACCGCCACGGACGAGGATGTCCAGCGCCGCGCTCTGGGTCTGGCGGATTTGTTCTTCGCGATCGACCGGATTTTCCAGGCCGCGACGCAGGGCACGCTTGGTCTCGGTGTAGAGCTGGCGCAACAGGCTGGCGCGCCAGGAGTTCCACAGGGTCGGGTTCGTGGCGTTGATGTCGGCGACCGTCAGCACGTACAGATAATCGAGACGGGTTTCGTCGCTGACGGCCTGGGCGAAATCGTGGATCACCTGGGGGTCGGACAAGTCTTTGCGCTGGGCCGTAGTCGACATCACCAGATGGTTTTGCACCAGCCAGACGATCAGGCGAGTGTCCCAAACCGGCAGCTGATGGCGCTGGCAAAAGGCTTCTGCATCTACTGCGCCGATATCCGAATGGTCGCCGTGCCGACCCTTGCCGATGTCGTGATACAGACCGGCCAGGTAAATCAGCTCAGGCTTGGGCAGTTTGCCCATGAGCTTACTGGCCAATGCGAATTTTTCTGACGCCTGGGTGTACTGCAACTTACGCAGGTGTTTGATCAGGTTGAGGGTGTGAGCGTCGACCGTGTAAATGTGGAACAGGTCGTGTTGCATCTGGCCGACAATGAATCCGAACTCCGGCAAGTAGCGCCCGAGGATGCCGTAACGGTTCATCCGGCGCAGGTTGCGGTGGATGCCGATCTTGCACTTGAACAGCTCGATAAACAGGCTGGTGTTACGAATGTCGTTACGGAAGTCGTCATCGATAAGGTGACGGTTTTCACGCAACAGACGGATGGTGTCGGCGCGCACGCCTTTGATTTCCGGTTGCTGGGCCATGAGCACGAAGATTTCGAGCATGGCGAATGGCGTGCGGCGGAATACGTTGTCGTTACGTGCCTCGATATAGCCGTCATGCAACTGGAACCGCGAGTTGATCGGTTGCGGTGGCGCTTCATCGTCCGGGGCGAGGATGACTTCCTCGAAGTGCTGGATGATCAGGTCGCTGAGCTGGGCAATGCTCATGACCACCCGGTAGTACTGCTGCATGAAGTTTTCGATGGCTTGCTTGGCGTCATCGCCGACGAACCCCAGCAGCCCGGCGATCGAGCGCTGGTGATCGAACAGCAAGCGATCCTCGGCGCGACCGGCGAGCATGTGCAGCGCGTAACGGACTTTCCACAGAAACTCCTGGGAGGAGGCCAGCAGGGCGTTTTCGCTTTCGACCAGAAAACCTTCACCCGCCAGTGCGCGCAGGTTCAGGGTGCCGTATTCACGACGGGCCACCCACAGAATCGTCTGGATATCCCGCAGGCCTCCGGGCGAGCCTTTGACGTTGGGTTCCAGGTTGTATTCGGTGTCGTTGTATTTGTGGTGACGGGCCTTCTGCTCGGCGCGCTTGGCGAGGAAGAAGTCTTTGCTCGGCCACATGTGCGCGGTGCTGGTGACGTCCAGCATGCGCTGGCGCAGGCGTTCGGGGCCGCAGATGGTGCGGCTTTCCATCAGGTTGGTGACGACCGTCAGGTCGGCGCGGGCCTCAACGGCGCATTCGTCCACCGAGCGAACGCTCTGGCCGACTTCCAGGCCGATGTCCCACAGCAACGTCAGAAAACGCTCGATGGAATCGCGGAAAATTTCGTGGTCGGCGCTGTCCAGGAGGATCAGCAAATCGATGTCGGAATACGGGTGCAATTCACCGCGACCATAGCCACCAACCGCGACCAGCGCGATGTCGGCGTCTTCGCTCCAGTTAAACTGCTCCCAGGCCTTTTGCAGGATGTTATCGACGAACCAGGCGCGATCCTCGATCAGCCGGCGAATGTCGCGGCCGTTGCGAAAGCGCCCGTCGAGCACCTCGCGGGCCTGGCGGATCGCCTTCTTGAAGGCCGCGATCGGGCTTGCCTTCAGGGCCAGTTCAGCCTGGAACTGGCCGCGGTCGAAGAGTTCTGGATCCACCTGCGGCATCGATTGGCTTTCCTGTCTATCTATAAGGCTGAGAGCTGCGCGGCTCGGATCAGGCCGAAACGCGGGCGATGGTGTCATCGCTGCGCAAGGTGAAGATCTCGTAACCGGTTTCGGTGACCAGCAGGGTGTGCTCCCACTGGGCCGACAGCTTGCGGTCCTTGGTGATCGCGGTCCAGCCATCGCCCAATACCTTGGTGTCGGCCTTGCCCTGGTTGATCATCGGCTCGATGGTGAAGGTCATGCCCGCTTTCAGTTCCATGCCCGTGCCGGCGCGGCCGTAATGCAGGATCTGCGGCTCTTCATGGAAAACCTTGCCGATGCCGTGACCGCAGAACTCGCGAACCACCGAGAAACCGTTCTTTTCCGCGTGTTTCTGGATGATTTCGCCGATGTCGCCGAGGCGGCAGCCGGGTTTGACGATTTCAATCGCCTTGTACATGCATTCCTGGGTCACTTGCGACAGGCGCTCGGCCCAGACCGGTACGGAGCCGACGTGGAACATGCGGCTGGTGTCGCCGTGGTAACCGTCCTTGATGACGGTGACGTCGATGTTCAGGGTGTCGCCATCCTTCAGCGGCTTCTCGTTCGGAATGCCGTGGCAGACCACGTGGTTGATCGAGGTACAGATCGACTTCGGGTAACCCTTGTAGTTGAGCGGGGCAGGGATGGCTTGCTGCTCGTTGACGATATAGTCGTGGCAGATGCGATCCAGCTCTTCGGTGGTGATGCCCGGTTTGACATGTTCGGCAATCATTTCCAGCACATCGGCAGCCAGTTTGCCGGCGATGCGCATTTTTGCGATGTCCTCTGGGGTTTTGAGGGTGACGGTCATACAGGCTCTCTCTGCGCTCGATGGCGCTTGTTGAAACGAAATGGGCGGTGTGCGATCTATCTACGCGGCCCTGAAAAACCTGATTCTATCAGACGATCAGCGCAAATCTGAGCCTCTGTGCGTCGCATCGCCCTATAGATTGGCGCATTCTTGAACGATTCCAAGGGACTAATTAAGACACGTGCCAGGTTTTGAGAATCCGGGTTCCGTTTTTTGCAGTCTTGTGGTATAAAATGCGCCGCTTTCCGGGGATACCCCGAAAGGCTTAAATCCACACACGTGTCGACACGATGACCTGGGTGCCTTCAGCTGATGCTGCTGGTTGGTCATTGGGATACGTGGAGGCCAAACCCGACTTATTAAGGAACTATCATGTCCCAAGTCAACATGCGCGATATGCTGAAGGCCGGTGTGCACTTCGGTCACCAAACCCGTTACTGGAACCCGAAAATGGGTAAATACATTTTCGGCGCGCGTAACAAGATCCACATCATCAACCTTGAAAAAACCCTGCCAATGTTCAACGAAGCTCTGACTTTCGTAGAGCGTCTGGCCCAGGGCAAAAACAAGATTCTGTTCGTCGGCACCAAGCGTTCCGCTGGCAAGATCGTTGCTGAAGAAGCAGCACGTTGCGGTTCGCCGTACGTCGATCACCGCTGGTTGGGTGGCATGCTGACCAACTTCAAAACCATCCGTGCTTCCATCAAGCGTCTGCGTGACCTTGAAGTGCAAGCCGAAGACGGTACGTTCGCCAAGCTGACCAAGAAAGAAGCGCTGATGCGCTCCCGTGACCTGGAAAAGCTGGATCGTTCCCTGGGTGGTATCAAGGACATGGGCGGTCTGCCAGACGCTCTGTTCGTTATCGACGTTGATCACGAGCGCATCGCGATCACCGAAGCCAACAAGCTGGGCATCCCGGTTATCGGCGTAGTCGATACCAACAGCAGCCCGGAAGGCGTTGACTACATCATCCCAGGCAACGATGACGCAATCCGCGCTATCCAGTTGTACATGGGTTCGATGGCTGACGCTGTAATCCGCGGTCGCAACCACGTTGCTGGCGGCACCGAGCAGTTCGTTGAAGAAGCTCCGGTAGCAGCGGCTGAGTAACTGACGCCTTGGCGTTGACTCAGTAAGCAAAAAGGGGGCTTGGCCCCCTTTTTGCCACCTCGAAAACCGTTTGTCGGCCCCGCACTTGCAGAGCTGTAACGTGCAGCGGCTTACAACGGTGGTTCGGGAAGAATTGATCGCCCGTTCGATCGGGTGGAATGGTTGAAAACCTATCCAAGAGGATTTTGAAAATGGCAGCAATTACTGCAGCGTTGGTTAAAGAACTGCGTGAGCGTACCGGCGAAGGCATGATGGATTGCAAGAAGGCCCTGGAAAAGGCTGACGGCGACATCGAAAAAGCCATTGATGATATGCGTGCTTCCGGCGCAATCAAGGCTGCCAAGAAAGCAGGCAACGTGGCTGCTGAAGGCGCTATCGCTCTGAAAGAAGACGGCAAATCTGCTGTTCTGCTGGAAGTAAACTCGCAGACTGACTTCCTGGCCCTGCAGGACGACTTCAAGGCATTTGTTGCTGCTAGCGTTGAAAAAGCGTTCGCCGACAAACTGACTGACGTCGCTCCGCTGATCGCCGCTCAAGAAGCTGATCGCCTGGTATTGGTTGGCAAGGTTGGCGAAAACGTCAACATCCGTCGCCTCGTACGCGTTGAAGGTGATGTTGTTGGTGGTTACCTGCACGGCAACAAGATCGGTGTTGCAGTTGTCCTGAAAGGCGGCAACGTTGAACTGGCCAAAGACATCGCTATGCACGTAGCGGCCAGCAACCCAGAGTTCCTGCTGCCTTCGGAAGTTTCTGCCGAAGCGATCGAGCGTGAAAAAGCTGTGTTCCTGCAGCTGAACGAAGAAAAAATCAAAGGCAAGCCAGAAAACATTGTTGAAAATATGGTCAAAGGCCGTATCAGCAAGTTCCTGGCTGAAGCGAGCCTGGTTGAGCAGGCGTTCGTTAAGAACCCTGAAATCAAGGTTGGCGAACTGGCCAAGAAAGCCGGTGCTGAAATCGTTTCCTTCACCTACTTCAAAGTAGGCGAAGGCATCGAGAAGCCAGTAGACAACTTCGCTGAAGAAGTTGCCGCTCAGCTGGCCGCTGCCAAGTCGTAAGACGGTTTTTTAAACTGTCGCCCTGAAGAGGCTGCCCGCTTACGCGCGCAGCCTCTTTTCAGATGGGCCGCCAGATTTTTATTGGTTTCCCTTTGGAACTGGCTTACAAAGCCATGTTCCGATGGCGCTGAAGCAGCGCCAAGCTAGAGTGAGCGCAGCTGCAAACAGCTCGCAAAGAATTTTTTTAAAATACGCCGCAGGAGAGATTCGCAATGGCTCAGCAGGGCAGTGGTTATCAGGCTCGCTATAAACGCATTCTACTCAAGCTTAGCGGCGAGGCCCTGATGGGCTCGGAAGAGTTCGGGATCGATCCGAAGGTTCTGGATCGCATGGCGCTGGAAGTCGGCCAACTGGTCGGTATCGGTGTTCAGGTCGGTCTGGTGATCGGTGGTGGTAACCTGTTCCGCGGTGCAGCGCTGAGCGCGGCCGGCATGGATCGGGTGACTGGCGATCACATGGGCATGCTGGCCACTGTGATGAACGCCCTGGCCATGCGCGATGCGCTGGAGCGTGCCAATATCTCGGCCATCGTGATGTCGGCGATTTCCATGGTGGGTGTGACCGATCACTATGATCGTCGCAAAGCCATGCGCCACCTGAACGCCAAGGAAGTGGTGATTTTCGCGGCCGGTACCGGTAATCCGTTCTTCACCACGGATTCGGCAGCCTGCTTGCGCGCAATCGAAATCGATGCCGATGTCGTGCTCAAGGCGACCAAGGTCGATGGCGTCTACACCGCTGACCCGTTCAAAGACCCGCATGCCGAGAAGTTCGATCATCTGACTTACGATGAAGTGCTGGATCGCAAGCTGGGTGTGATGGATCTGACAGCCATTTGTCTGTGCCGCGACCACAAGATGCCGTTGCGCGTCTTTAACATGAACAAGCCCGGCGCCCTGCTGAATATCGTGCATGGTGGCGCTGAAGGGACCCTGATCGAGGAAGGCCAACAATGATCAATGAAATCAAGAAAGACGCTCAAGAGCGTATGCAGAAATCCCTGGACTCTCTGAATCATGCATTTGGTCAGATTCGTACCGGCAAGGCCCACCCAAGCATTCTGGGTAGCGTGATGGTGCCGTACTACGGCACAGACACCTCCATTACCCAAGTGGCGAACATCACGGTAAAAGACTCCCGGACCCTGCAAGTCGTCGCGTTTGAGCGCAACATGCTCGCGGCTGTCGACAAGGCGATCCAGAGTGCTGGCCTGAACCTCAACCCGACCAACCTGGGTGAGTTGCTGCTGATCTCCATGCCGGCCCTGACTGAAGAAACCCGCAAGGGCTTCACCAAGCAGGCACGTAGCGCCGCTGAAGATGCTCGTGTTGCCGTGCGCAACATTCGTCGCGATGCCCTGGGTGACCTTAAGAAACTGGTCAAAGACAAGGAAATCAGCGAAGACGAAGAGCGTCGTGCTGCTGCTGATATCCAGAAGCTGACCGACAAGGCTGAGGCTGACATCGATGCGGCCACCAAGCAGAAAGAAGCCGACCTGATGGCCGTATAAGGGTCGCGTTTTCATGGATAAGACCAAGCAGACTGTGCCGTCCGCGGTGCCGCGCCATGTCGCGATCATCATGGATGGTAATAATCGCTGGGCGAAGAAGCGCTTTATGCCGGGTGTCGCCGGGCATAAAGCGGGCGTGGATGCGGTTCGTGCCGTCATCGAGGTGTGTGCCGAGGCCAAGGTCGAGGTGTTGACCCTGTTTGCCTTCTCCAGTGAGAACTGGCAACGCCCGGCGGATGAAGTCAGTGCCTTGATGGATTTGTTCTTCAAGGCGTTGCGTCGCGAGGCCAAGCGCCTCAATGACAACAACATCAGTCTGCGCATCATCGGTGATCGTTCGCGCTTTCATCCCGAGCTTCAGGCTGCCATGCGTGAAGCTGAGGCGATGACTGCCGGTGCCAACCGCTTTGTCTTGCAGATCGCCGCCAATTACGGCGGTCAGTGGGACATCGCGCAGGCCGCTCAGCGTCTGGCGCGGGAGGTTCAGGCCGGGCATCTGCGTCCGGAAGACATCACGCCTGAATTGCTGCAAACCTGTCTGGCCACCGGCGATCTGCCGTTGCCGGACTTGTGCATCCGTACCGGTGGCGAGCACCGCATCAGCAACTTCCTGCTGTGGCAGCTGGCTTACGCCGAGTTGTACTTCTCCGACCTGTTCTGGCCGGACTTCAAACACGACGCCATGCGAAGCGCACTGGCCGATTTCGCTTCTCGCCAGCGCCGCTTCGGTAAAACGAGCGAGCAGGTCGAGAATGGAGCCCGGGTTTAATGCTTAAACAACGAATCATCACCGCGCTGATCCTGCTGCCGATCGCTTTGTGCGGGTTTTTCCTGCTTAAAGGTTCCAGCTTTGCGCTGTTCATCGGGTTTGTAGTGACGCTTGGTGCTTGGGAATGGGCGCGGCTGGCCGGCTTCACTGCTCAGCCTGTTCGCGTTGCCTATGCCGTTGTGGTCGCACTGATTCTGTTCATCATGTATATCCTGCCAGGGCTCGCGCCTTGGGTATTGGGCGCTTCGGTGCTCTGGTGGGGCGTGGCGACGTATCTGGTGCTGACGTACCCGCGCTCCAGCGAGCACTGGGCCAGCGCCGCCAGTAAGCTGGTGATCGGTCTGCTGATTCTGTTGCCGGCCTGGCAAGGCTTGGTCCAGATCAAGCAGGAGCCCTTGGGTAACTGGCTGATCATGGCGGTGATGGTGCTGGTCTGGGGGGCTGATATCGGCGCGTACTTTTCCGGGCGGGCCTTTGGCAAGCGCAAGCTGGCGCCGCAGGTCAGCCCTGGCAAAAGCTGGGAAGGCGTGTACGGCGGTTTGCTGCTGAGTCTGGTGATCACCGCGATCGTCGGCCTGGTGCGCGACTGGAGTTTCGCCCAGATGCTGATGGGGTTGATCGGTGCGGCCGTGATCGTCTTCATCTCGGTGGTAGGTGACCTCACAGAGAGCATGTTCAAGCGTCAATCGGGCATCAAGGACAGCAGTAATCTGCTGCCGGGTCATGGCGGTGTCCTGGATCGAATCGACAGCCTGACGGCTGCAATTCCGGTGTTCGCCGTGCTGTTGTGGATGGCTGCACCGTGAGCCGCCCACAGCAGATTACTGTCTTGGGGGCCACCGGTTCGATTGGTCTGAGCACCCTGGACGTGATTGCTCGTCACCCGGCGCGTTACCAGGTTTTCGCCTTGAGCGGGTTTACTCGACTGAGTGAGTTGTTGGCCTTGTGCGTGCGTCATACGCCGCGGTTTGCTGTTGTACCGCAAGCAAGCACGGCTCGAACCCTGCAGGACGATTTGCGCGCAGCTGGCCTGTCGACTCGTGTGCTGGTAGGGGAGGAGGGGTTGTGTCAGGTTGCTTCCGATCCTGAGGTCGATGCGGTCATGGCGGCCATCGTTGGCGCGGCGGGATTGCGTCCGACCCTGGCGGCGGTCGAGGCAGGCAAGAAAATTCTGCTGGCTAACAAAGAAGCGCTGGTGATGTCCGGGGCGCTGTTCATGCAGGCTGTGCGCAAAAGCGGTTCGGTCCTGCTGCCGATCGACAGTGAGCACAACGCGATTTTCCAGTGCATGCCACAGGATTTCGCTCGTGGGCTTGGTGCGGTCGGCGTGCGTCGGATTCTTCTGACCGCCTCTGGTGGCCCGTTCCGACAGACACCAATGGCCGAACTGGCGCATGTTACGCCTGACCAGGCGTGTGCTCATCCGAACTGGTCTATGGGGCGCAAAATTTCGGTCGATTCGGCCAGCATGATGAACAAGGGGCTCGAGTTGATCGAGGCCTGCTGGCTGTTCGACGCCAAACCGTCCCAGGTTGAAGTCGTGATTCACCCTCAGAGCGTGATTCATTCTCTGGTCGACTACATCGATGGTTCGGTGCTGGCCCAATTGGGCAATCCGGATATGCGCACGCCGATCGCAAACGCCCTGGCCTGGCCGGAGCGTATTGACTCGGGGGTGGCGCCGCTGGATCTGTTTGCCATTGCGCGTCTGGATTTCCAGGCCCCCGATGAAGAGCGTTTTCCTTGCCTGCGCCTTGCGCGTCAGGCTGCCGAGGCTGGCAATAGCGCACCGGCGATGCTCAATGCCGCGAATGAAGTGGCTGTTGCGGCGTTTCTCGACGGGCGGGTTCGCTACCCGGAAATCGCGAGTATCATCGAGGAAGTGTTGAGCCTCGAACCTGTCGTAGTGGTGGAGGATCTCGAGGCGGTGTTCACGGCTGACGCGAAGGCGCGAGTCCTGGCCGGACAATGGCTGAGTCGTCACGGGCGATAAGTGCTGCGATACGTTGGCCCATGCGGCACTGAATAGGATTGCGGAGAAAGTAGATGAGCGCGCTCTATATGATTGTCGGCACCCTGGTGGCATTGGGTGTGCTGGTTACCTTTCACGAATTCGGCCATTTCTGGGTCGCACGTCGCTGTGGGGTCAAAGTGCTGCGTTTCTCCGTAGGCTTCGGCATGCCGCTGCTGCGCTGGCACGACAAGCAAGGTACCGAGTTCGTGGTGGCTGCCATTCCATTGGGCGGCTACGTGAAGATGCTCGATGAGCGCGAAGGCGAAGTGCCGGCCGATCAGCTCGAGCATTCCTTCAATCGCAAATCAGTCCGTCAGCGAATCGCCATTGTGGCGGCAGGCCCCATCGCCAATTTCCTGTTGGCATTGGTGTTTTTCTGGGCGTTGGCGATGCTCGGCACGGAGCAGGTGCGACCAGTCATCGGCGCAGTCGAGTCCGGCAGTATTGCCGCCAGGGCCGGTTTGAGCGCGGGTCAGGAAATCATTGCCATTGATGGCGAGCCGACTTCCGGCTGGGCGGCGGTGAATCTGCAACTGGTTCGACGTCTTGGCGAGAGTGGTTCACTTCAATTGTTGGTGCGTGAGCAGGGCTCCACGACGGACGCTCCTCGCGAGCTGGCGCTGGATAAATGGCTTAAGGGGGCTGACGAGCCGGATCCGATTCGTTCGTTGGGTATCCGTCCTTGGCGCCCGGCGTTGCCTCCTGTATTGGCCGAGATTGATCCGAAAGGGCCGGCGCAGGCCGCAGGACTGAAGACCGGTGACCGGCTGCTGGCACTCGATGGCAAGGCGCTGGATGACTGGCAGCAAGTGGTCGATACCGTCCGTATGCACCCGAATGCCAAAATCATGCTGCGCGTCGAGCGCGATGGTGCTCAAATCGACGCCCCTGTTACGTTGGCCGCTCGCGGCGAGAGCAAGGCACCTACCGGTTATATGGGGGCCGGGGTGAAAGCGGTCGATTGGCCGCCAGAGATGATTCGCGAAGTCAGTTACGGCCCTGTGGCCGCGATTGGAGAGGGTGCGCGACGCACCTGGACCATGAGCGTACTGACCCTCGATTCGCTCAAGAAAATGTTGTTCGGTGAGCTCTCGGTAAAAAACTTGAGTGGACCGATAACCATTGCTAAAGTGGCGGGCGCTTCTGCCCAGTCGGGCGTTGCTGACTTCCTGAATTTCCTTGCATATCTGAGTATTAGCCTGGGGGTTCTGAATTTGTTGCCCATTCCTGTACTGGATGGGGGGCATTTGTTGTTTTATCTGATCGAGTGGGCGCGTGGTCGTCCCTTGTCGGATCGGGTGCAGGGTTGGGGGATACAGATCGGTATCAGTTTGGTGATCGGGGTGATGTTGCTCGCTCTGGTTAATGATCTGGGCCGTCTGTAACAACTTCGCTGAATTGCGAATCTGCCGCATTTTGCGGCAGTTTGTTTATTGCCAGTTGGAATAAGAAAGGACTTCATGAAACGTCTGCTGCTAACTGCGGTTCTCACCGTATTGATGATCGCCGAAGTTCACGCCGAGTCCTTCACTATCTCTGATATTCGCGTCAATGGCCTCCAGCGGGTCTCCGCGGGTAGCGTCTTTGGTGCTTTGCCGTTGAACGTCGGTGAACAGGCGGATGATCGTCGCCTGGTGGAATCCACTCGTGCTTTGTTCAAAACCGGGTTCTTTCAAGATATCCAGCTGGGCCGCGATGGCAACGTCCTGGTCATCACGGTAGTCGAGCGCCCGTCCGTTGCCAGTATCGAGATCGAGGGTAACAAGGCGATCTCCACTGAAGACCTGATGAAAGGCCTCAAACAATCCGGTCTGGCTGAAGGTGAGATCTTTCAGCGTGCCACGCTCGAAGGTGTGCGTAACGAACTGCAGCGCCAATACGTCGCCCAGGGTCGCTACTCCGCCACCGTCGACACCGAAGTGGTGCCGCAGCCGCGTAACCGCGTCGGCTTGAAGGTCAACATCAACGAAGGCACCGTCGCGGCTATCCAGCACATCAACGTGGTGGGTAACACCGTCTTCCCTGAAGAAGACCTGATCGACCTGTTCGAATTGAAGACCACCAACTGGCTGTCTTTCTTCAAGAACGACGACAAGTATGCGCGTGAAAAACTTTCCGGTGACCTGGAGCGTCTGCGCTCCTACTACCTGGACCGTGGCTATATCAACATGGATATCGCTTCGACCCAGGTGTCCATCACCCCGGACAAGAAACACGTCTACATCACTGTCAACGTCAACGAAGGCGACAAGTACACCGTTCGTGACGTCAAGCTGAGCGGTGACCTGAAAGTCCCTGAAGATCAGATCTCGTCCCTGCTTCTGGTTCAGAAAGGCCAGGTGTTCTCGCGCAAGCTGATGACCACCACATCGGAATTGATCACCCGCCGTCTGGGTAACGAGGGTTACACCTTCGCCAACGTCAACGGCGTGCCTCAGCCCCATAATGAAGACCACACCGTCGACATCACCTTCGCTGTGGACCCGGGCAAACGTGCTTACGTCAACCGTATCAATTTCCGTGGCAACACCAAGTCCGAAGACGAAGTGCTGCGCCGCGAAATGCGCCAGATGGAAGGCGGCTGGGCTTCGACCTACCTGATCGATCAGTCCAAGACGCGTCTTGAGCGCCTGGGCTTCTTCAAGGAAGTGAACGTCGAAACCCCGGCTGTGCCAGGTGTCGATGACCAGGTTGACGTGAACTACGGCGTCGAAGAGCAGGCTTCCGGTTCGATCACTGCCAGCATCGGCTTCGCACAAAGTGCCGGTCTGATCCTCGGTGGTTCGATCACTCAGAACAACTTCCTGGGTACTGGTAACAAGGTCAGCATCGGTTTGACCAAAAGCGAATACCAGAGCCGCTATAACTTCGGTTATGTCGACCCGTACTGGACGGCTGACGGTGTGAGCCTGGGCTACAACGCTTTCTATCGCACCACCGACTACGATGATCTCGATGTCGACGTAGCAAGCTATGCCGTAGACAGCCTGGGTGCTGGTGTAAGCGTCGGTTACCCGATCAGCGAAACATCGCGTCTGACCTTTGGTCTGTCTGCACAGCAAGACAAGATCAAGACCGGTCAATACACCGTCGACGAGATTTTCGACTTTGTTAACCGTGAAGGCGACGAATACCTGAACTTCAAGGCGTCGACGGGCTGGTCCGAGTCCACCCTGAACAAGGGCGTATTGGCGACCCGTGGTCATTCTCAAAGCTTGACGGCAGAAGTCACCGTGCCGGGCAGCGACCTGTCGTTCTTCAAGCTCGATTACCGTGGTCAGTTGTTCCAGCCATTGTCTGAAAACTACACCATGCGCCTGCACACTGAATTGGGGTATGGCGATGGGTACGGCTCGACCGATGGCTTGCCGTTCTATGAAAACTACTTTGCTGGTGGCTTCAATTCGGTTCGTGGCTTCAAGGACAGTACATTGGGGCCGCGCAGTACGCCGAGCCGCGGACAGCAAACCACCGGTAACGCGGGCACTCTTAATGACCCGGATCAGGATCCACTGCCGTTCGGCGGCAACGTCCTGATTCAAGGTGGTGCAGAGCTTCTGTTTCCGCTGCCGTTCGTCAAGGACCAGCGTTCCCTGCGTACCTCCGTATTCTGGGATGTGGGTAATGTGTTTGACTCCAAGTGCGAGCAGACCACCAATACCAACCCACAGTCGAAGTCCAATACGCAATGTAACGATGTCAGCTTGAGCAACATGGCCAGTTCCGTGGGTGTAGGGGTTACATGGGTCACTGCGCTGGGGCCGCTGAGTTTCGCGCTGGCCTTCCCGGTAAAAGAACCGGATAACTCTGAAACTCAAGTATTCCAATTCTCTCTTGGCCAGACGTTCTAAGCATCTGACCCAAAATAACGACAATGAATTTTGTAGGAGTGCATCGTGCGTAAGTTGACTCAATTGGTTCTCCTCGCAACCTTACTGGTAGCAGGTCCGGCTTTTGCCGACATGAAAATCGCCGTTCTGAACTATCAGATGGCACTGCTGGAATCCGACGCGGCCAAGAAATACGCGGTGGATGCCGAGAAAAAATTTGGCCCGCAACTGACCAAGCTCAAGACGCTGGAAAGCAGCGCCAAAGGCATTCAGGATCGTTTGATGGCCGGCGGCGACAAGATGCAGCAAGGCGAGCGTGAGCGCCTTGAACTCGAGTTCAAGCAAAAGGCCCGTGACTTCCAGTTCCAATCCAAGGAGCTGAATGAAGCCAAAGCAGTTGCCGACCGTGAAATGCTGAAGCAGCTCAAGCCGAAACTGGACAGCGCTGTGGAAGAAGTCATCAAGAAAGGTGCTTTTGACCTGGTCTTCGAGCGTGGCGCAGTGATTGATGTCAAACCTCAGTACGACATCACTCGCCAGGTTATCGAGCGCATGAATCAGCTGAAGTAATCATGACAGCGACTATAAAACTCGGTCAGTTGGCCGAGTTCCTTGGCGCCACGCTACGTGGCGACCCGGAGAAAGAAATTACTGGGCTGGCCACTTTGCAAGAGGCTGGCCCAGCTCAGTTGAGCTTTCTCGCAAATCCTCAGTACCGTAAATACCTGGCAGACAGCCGGGCCGCAGCACTGTTGCTGAAGGCCACTGATGCCGAAGGTTTTTCCGGTGATGCACTGCTGGTGCCTGATCCGTATCTGGCCTACGCGCGAATTTCCCATTTGTTCGATCCCAAGCCCAAGGCGCCCGCCGGCATTCACGCAACAGCGGTAGTGGCAGCGGACGCAGTGGTTGATCCTGCGGCGAGTATCGGTGCCTTTGCCGTGATCGAAAGCTGTGCGCGTATCGCCGCGGGTGTGACCATTGGGGCTCATTGCTTCATCGGTGCCCGTTGCGAGATTGGTGAGGGTGGCTGGCTGGCCCCGCGGGTCACGCTGTACCACGACGTACGCATCGGCAAACGAGTGGTCATTCAGTCAGGTGCCGTGCTCGGTGGCGAAGGTTTCGGTTTTGCCAACGAGAAAGGTGTCTGGCAGAAAATCGCCCAGATCGGTGGTGTGCTGGTCGGTGACGATGTGGAAATTGGCGTGAATACCGCTATTGATCGCGGTGCATTGGCCGATACCGTTCTTGGCAATGGTGTGAAGCTCGACAACCAGATCCAGATCGCCCACAACGTTCAGGTCGGTGATCACACCGCCATGGCCGCCTGTGTAGGGATCTCCGGCAGTACCAAAATCGGCAAGCATTGCATGCTCGCTGGCGGTGTAGGGCTGGTGGGACATATCGAAATTTGCGACAACGTTTTCATCACCGGGATGACCATGGTGACCCACTCGATTACCGAAAAGGGTTCCTATTCTTCCGGTACGGCAATGCAGCCAGCAGCCGAATGGCGCAAAAGCGCGGCTCGCATCCGTCAGCTCGATGACATCGCGCGGCGTCTGCGACAGCTGGAAAAGCGTGTAGGGGAAGTGACCCCTGACGGTAATGCTTCATCAGATGGCTGATACCATTTCCATATCAAGTGCGCACAGCCGTTAGACTGCTTGCTTGATTTGCTAGAGGGGCGTGTGTCAGTCGCGCGCTCCCAATCTTTACATAGGCTTCCCCCCGAAATGATGGACATCAACGAGATTCGCGAATACCTGCCTCACCGTTACCCGTTCCTGCTGGTGGACCGGGTCGTGGATCTGGATGTGGAAGGCAAGCGCATTCGCGCCTACAAGAATGTCAGCATCAACGAACCGTTCTTCAATGGTCACTTCCCTGCGCATCCAATCATGCCGGGTGTACTGATCATCGAGGCGATGGCTCAGGCTGCCGGGATCCTTGGTTTCAAAATGCTCGACGTGAAACCGGCGGACGGCACCCTTTACTACTTTGTAGGCTCTGACAAGCTGCGCTTCCGTCAGCCAGTGCTGCCGGGCGATCAGTTGATCCTCGAAGCCAAGTTTCTGAGCTGCAAGCGTCAGATCTGGAAGTTCGAATGCCAGGCTTCGGTCGACGGCAAACCAGTCTGCTCCGCCGAAATCATCTGTGCGGAACGCAAGCTATGAGTTTGATTGACCCTCGCGCAATCATCGATCCGACGGCCGTTCTGGCCGACGACGTCGAGGTCGGCCCATGGTCGATCGTCGGCGCAGGTGTGGAAATCGGCGAGGGAACAGTGATCGGGCCGCATGTGATTCTAAAAGGCCCGACCCGAATCGGTAAGCACAACCGTATCTACCAGTTTTCGTCGGTAGGTGAGGACACGCCCGATCTTAAATACAAAGGCGAAGAAACCCGTCTGGTCATCGGTGACCACAACGTCATCCGTGAAGGCGTGACGATTCATCGCGGGACGGTTCAGGACCGTTCGGAAACGACCCTGGGTGATCACAACCTGATCATGGCCTATGCCCATATCGGCCACGACAGCGTTATCGGCAATCACTGCATTCTGGTTAACAACACCGCGCTGGCCGGCCATGTGCACGTTGAAGACTGGGCGATCCTGTCCGGCTTCACCCTGGTCCACCAGTATTGCCACATTGGTGCCCACAGCTTTTCCGGCATGGGGACGGCCATCGGCAAGGACGTTCCAGCGTACGTCACGGTGTTCGGCAACCCTGCCGAAGCCCGCAGCATGAACTTCGAGGGCATGCGTCGCCGTGGTTTCAGCGAAGACGCGATCCACGCACTGCGTCGTGCCTATAAGGTGGTTTATCGCCAGGGGCTGACGATCGAGCAAGCGCTCATTGAACTCGCCGAACCCTCGGACCAGTTCCCGGAAGTCGCGGTTTTCCGTGACTCCATCCAGTCTTCGACTCGCGGCATCACCCGTTAATCATGGCTAATCTGCGTATTGCGCTGGTAGCGGGTGAGGCTTCCGGCGACATTCTGGGCGCGGGCCTCATGCGCGCACTCAAGGCTCAGCATCCGGCGGTGGAATTCATCGGTGTCGGTGGCCCGTTGATGCAAGCCGAAGGGTTGACCTCGTACTTCCCCATGGAACGGCTATCGGTCATGGGCCTGGTGGAAGTGTTGGGGCGCCTGCGTGAACTGCTGGCGCGTCGCAAAAAGTTGATCGCCGACCTGATCGCCGAAAAACCGGACGTGTTCATCGGTATCGATGCCCCGGACTTCAATCTCAATATCGAGCTCAAGTTGCGTCAGGCCGGGATCAAGACCGTGCATTACGTCAGCCCGTCGGTATGGGCGTGGCGCCAGAAGCGTGTGCTGAAGATTCGCGAAGGCTGCGACCTGATGCTGACGCTGTTCCCGTTCGAAGCGAAATTCTACGAAGAGAAGGGCGTGCCGGTGCGGTTTGTCGGGCATTCCCTGGCCGATGCTATTCCGCTGGAGGCTGATCGAGCTGCCGCGCGGGCTGAGCTTGATTTGCCGGACGGTCCGCTGGTTGCACTGATGCCCGGCAGTCGTGGGGGCGAAGTGGGCCGGCTCGGCGCGTTGTTCCTCGACACCGCCCAGCGCCTGCGCGCCCTGCGCCCGGGCGTGCGATTTGTCATGCCGTGCGCCAGCCCTGAACGCCGTGCACAGCTTGAAGCGCTGCTGGCCGGTCGCGATCTGCCGCTGACCTTGCTCGATGGTAAATCCCATCTGGCATTGGCAGCCTGCGACGCGGTGCTGATCGCTTCGGGTACGGCTACCCTTGAAGCGTTGCTGTACAAGCGGCCCATGGTGGTTGCGTATCGACTGGCGCCACTGACGTTCTGGATTCTCAAACGGATGGTGAAAAGTCCTTACGTTTCCTTGCCTAACCTGCTGGCCCAGCGTTTGTTGGTGCCCGAGTTGCTCCAGGACGACGCGACGGTAGAAGCCCTTGCACAAACACTTTCACCCTTGATTGAAGATGGCGAGGAACAGACTCGCGGCTTCGACGAAATTCACCGTACCTTGCGTCTGGACGCCTCCAATCAGGCGGCAGATGCAGTTCTGAAGCTGATCGGCCAAGTACAATGAGTAAAACAAGCATGCAAATGGGGCTGGATTTCACCTTGGTTGCTGAAGTTGAAGAGTTGGTTGCCGGTGTTGATGAAGTCGGTCGCGGTCCACTCTGCGGCGCCGTGGTGACGGCTGCGGTGATCCTTGATCCGAGTCGCCCGATCCTCGGTCTCAACGATTCGAAGAAACTCACCGAAGCCCGCCGCGAAAAGCTCTACGACGAAATCTGTGAAAAAGCCCTGAGCTGGTGCATCGCTCGGGCCGAAGTCGAAGAAATCGATGAGCTGAACATCCTGCACGCCACCATGCTGGCAATGCAGCGCGCGGTCGAGGGCCTGCACATCCAGCCGAAACTGGCGATGATCGACGGCAATCGTTGCCCGAAACTGTCCATGCGTGCTGAAGCGGTAGTACAGGGCGACGGCAAGGTCCCGGCCATTGCGGCGGCATCGATTCTGGCCAAGGTCAGCCGTGATCGCGAAATGGCGGCATTTGAACTGATTTACCCGGGTTACGGCATCGGCGGGCACAAAGGCTACCCGACGCCCGTTCATCTGGAAGCGTTGGCCCGCCTGGGGCCCACGCCGATTCATCGTCGCTCGTTCGCCCCGGTGCGCCTGGCGTACGAGGCGCGTGAAAGTCTGATCGAGAGTTAGTCGCAAGGCTGATGTTTTTGCCAAGGCCCGGTACAATCCGGCACTTTAAAGCGTCACGAGCGCAGGTAAGACAAGGCGAACGGCAGCGAGAAAGCGGAGTTGACTTTAGTCAATGAGCATTTCGAGCTGCCGTTCAACGCAGGATTACCAAGCGCAGTAGCTTTAAAGTGCCGGATTTCCGGGCTTTGTTGTTTTCATGAATATACGCAGGATCACTATGCCGGCTTCATTCGTTCATCTACGCCTGCACACTGAATATTCCCTGGTCGACGGTCTGGTGCGGATCAAACCGCTGGTCAAGACCCTGGTCGGCATGAACATGCCTGCCGTAGCGGTCACTGATCAGAACAACATGTGTTCCCTGGTCAAATTCTATAAAGCCTCCATGGGTGCCGGGATCAAGCCGATCTGCGGTGCCGATTTGTGGCTGTCGAACAAGGATCCGGACAACGCCCTGAGCCGGATCAGCCTGCTGGCCATGAACGCTGTCGGCTATCGCAACCTGACCGAACTGATCTCCCGTGGTTTCATTGACGGCCAGCGCAATGGCTCGGTGATCATTGAGCGCGAATGGGTGGCCGAGGCCAGCGAAGGCTTGATCATGCTGTCGGCGGCGAAAGAGGGTGAAATCGGCCTGGCCATGCTCAGTGGCAACCCGGTCGAGGCGGAAAACCTCGCACGCGAATGGATGGCGGTGTTCCCGGATCGCTTCTACCTGGAAATCCAGCGCACCAATCGCCCCAACGATGAAGAGCAATTGCACGGTGCCGTGGCCCTGGCCGAGAAAATCGGCGCGCCATTGGTCGCGACCAACGACGTGCGCTTCATCAAGCAGGAAGACTTCGCCGCTCATGAAACCCGCGTTTGCATCGGTGAGGGCCGCGCCCTCGACGATCCGCGGCGTTCGAAGAATTACAGCGACCAGCAATACCTCAAAAGCGCCGAGGAAATGGCCGAGCTGTTCAGCGACCTGCCCGAGGCGTTGGAAAACACCGTCGAGATCGCCAAGCGATGCAACATCGAAGTGAAGCTGGGCAAGCACTTCCTGCCCAACTTCCCGATTCCCGATGGCATGACCATCGACGAGTATTTCCGCAAGGTGTCCTTCGATGGCCTTGAGGATCGACTGACCGTTCTGTTGCCCAAGGACACTACGGAAGACTATGAGGCCAAGCGTCAGGTCTACGTCGACCGGCTGAATTTCGAACTGGATATCATTATCCAGATGGGCTTCCCCGGTTACTTCCTGATCGTGATGGACTTTATCCAGTGGGCCAAGAGCAATGGCGTGCCGGTAGGTCCGGGCCGGGGGTCGGGTGCCGGGTCGCTGGTGGCCTATGTTCAGAAGATCACCGACCTCGATCCGCTGGAATATGACCTGCTGTTCGAACGTTTCCTTAACCCGGAACGGGTATCGATGCCCGACTTCGACGTCGACTTCTGCATGGACGGTCGTGATCGGGTAATCGAATACGTGGCCGAGAAGTACGGTCGCAACGCGGTAAGCCAGATCATCACCTTCGGTTCCATGGCGGCCAAGGCTGTGGTCCGGGACGTGGCGCGGGTGCAGGGCAAGTCCTACGGTTTGGCGGATCGTCTGTCGAAGATGATTCCGTTCGAAGTCGGCATGACCCTGGAAAAGGCGTACGAGCAGGAAGAGATCCTGCGTGACTTCATCAAGGTCGATGAAGAAGCCGCCGAAATCTGGGAGATGGCGCGCAAGCTCGAGGGCGTTGTGCGTAACGTCGGCAAACACGCCGGTGGTGTGGTCATTGCGCCGACCAAACTGACAGACTTCTCGCCGATCTACTGCGATGAGGCCGGTGACGGTCTGGTGACCCAGTTCGACAAGGATGACGTTGAAGCGGCCGGTCTGGTGAAGTTCGACTTCCTCGGCCTGCGGACTCTGACGGTCATCGACTGGGCGCTGAAAACCATCAACCGAGACCGCGCCAAGGTCGACGAGCCGCCGCTCGACATCGCGTTCATTCCGCTGGACGACAAGCCGACCTACACGCTGCTGCAAAAGGCCGAAACCACGGCGGTGTTCCAGCTTGAATCCCGTGGCATGAAGGAGCTGATCAAAAAGCTCAAGCCCGACTGCCTTGAAGACTTGATCGCACTGGTGGCGCTGTTCCGTCCGGGCCCGCTGCAATCGGGCATGGTGGACGACTTCATCAACCGTAAGCACGGTCGCGCCGAACTTGCGTACCCGCACTCGGATTACCAGTACGAAGGCCTCAAACCGGTACTGGCACCTACTTACGGCATCATCCTGTATCAGGAACAGGTGATGCAGATTGCCCAGGTCATGGCCGGTTACACCCTCGGTGGTGCGGACATGCTGCGTCGTGCCATGGGTAAGAAAAAGCCCGAAGAAATGGCCAAGCAGCGCGGCGGCTTCATTGAAGGTTGCGCGACCAACAATATCGATGCCGACCTGGCCGGTAACATCTTCGACCTGGTGGAGAAATTCGCCGGTTACGGTTTCAACAAGTCTCACTCCGCTGCGTACGGCCTGGTTTCGTACCAGACGGCCTGGCTGAAAACGCATTACCCGGCGCCATTCATGGCGGCGGTGCTGTCGGCGGACATGCACAACACCGACAAGGTCGTGACCTTGATCGAAGAAATTCGCACAATGAAGCTGCGTCTCGACGCGCCGGATGTGAATGCCTCCGAGTTCAAGTTCACGGTGAATGACGAAGGCCGGATTATTTACGGCCTCGGTGCAATCAAGGGTGTGGGCGAAGGCCCGGTGGAAGCGATCACCGAGGCGCGCCAGGACGGGCCGTTCAAGGACCTGTTCGATTTCTGCGCGCGGGTCGATCTCAAACGTATCAACAAGCGCACCCTGGACGGTTTGATCCGCAGTGGTGCGCTGGATCGCCTGGGGCCTTATTTCCATGATGAGCCGAAGGCTTATCAGGCGAACATTGACCAGAATCGCGCGGTGCTGCTGGCCGCGATGGAAGGGGCGATCAAGGCGGCTGAACAAACCGCGCGCACCCAGGACAGTGGTCATGCCGACCTGTTTGGCGGACTGTTTGTCGAGGAAGACGCAGACGTCTACGCCAGTCATCGCAAAGCCAAGGAACTGACGCTCAAGGAACGGTTGAAAGGGGAGAAAGACACCCTGGGCCTGTACCTGACCGGTCACCCGATAGACGAGTATGAAGGTGAAATCCGTCGCTTTGCCCGTCAGCGCATCATCGATCTGAAGCCGGCACGCGATACCCAGACCGTGGCCGGCATGATCATCGCCCTGCGGGTGATGAAAAACAAAAAGGGCGACAAGATGGGGTTCATCACCCTTGATGACCGCTCCGGGCGGATCGAGGCGTCGCTGTTTGCCGAGGCATTCCATTCTGCGCAGTCGCTGTTGCAGACTGACGCGATGGTGGTGGTCGAAGGCGAGGTCAGCAATGACGACTTCTCCGGCGGCCTGAAGTTGCGGGTCAAGCGCGTGATGAGCATGGAAGATGCACGCACCAACCTGGCCGAAAGCCTGCGCCTGAAGCTGCAGACCAAGGATTTGAAGAACGATCAGCTACGCTGGCTGGGTGAATTGTTCAAGCGTCACCGCGGCGCGTGCCCGATTACCATGGAATACACGAGCCCCGATGCAAAGGCCTTGCTGCAGTTCGGCGAGACTTGGCGAATCGATCCGGCGGATGCGTTGATTCAAGCCTTGCGTGACCAGTTCGGGCGAGACAACGTCTTCCTCCAATACCGTTGACGGTCAGGTGCCATTCTTCACCTTGAGAACGTGCCCTGATCTCGACCTGAATTTTTAATCTCGACCTGAACGCGCCTCTCCCTTAAGGTAGGGCGCGAATAGACAACCGGCCGGCCCAAGCTCTCTTGGACGTCGACCCAAGACGGACGCCTATGAACCCGAATTTTCTAGATTTCGAACAGCCGATCGCCGACCTGCAAGCCAAGATCGAAGAGTTGCGCTTGGTCGGTAACGACAATTCGCTGAATATCGGCGATGAGATCTCCCGCCTGCAGGACAAAAGCAGCACGCTGACCGAAGACATCTTCGGCAAGCTGACCAGCTGGCAGATCGCCCGTCTGGCGCGTCACCCGAAACGTCCATATACCCTGGACTACATCGAACACATCTTCACCGAGTTCGACGAATTGCACGGCGACCGTCACTTCTCCGATGACGCTGCAATCGTTGGCGGTATCGCCCGTCTGGACGACCAGCCGGTGATGATCATCGGTCACCAGAAAGGCCGTGAAGTGCGCGAGAAGGTTCGCCGCAACTTTGGCATGCCGCGTCCGGAAGGCTACCGCAAGGCGTGCCGCCTGATGGAAATGGCCGAACGCTTCAAGATGCCGATCCTGACTTTCATCGACACCCCGGGCGCCTACCCTGGGATCGACGCGGAAGAGCGTAACCAGAGCGAAGCGATTGCCTGGAACCTGCGCGTCATGGCACGTCTGAGAACCCCAATCATCGCCACCGTGATCGGTGAAGGTGGTTCCGGCGGTGCTCTGGCCATCGGTGTTTGCGATCAGCTGAACATGCTGCAGTACTCGACCTACGCGGTGATCTCGCCGGAAGGTTGCGCATCGATCCTGTGGAAAACCGCCGATAAGGCGCCGGATGCCGCTGAAGCCATGGGCATCACCGCCGAGCGCCTGAAAGGCCTGGGTATTGTGGACAAGGTGATCGGCGAGCCATTGGGCGGCGCACACCGCAATCCAGCGGCCGCGGCGGCATCGATCCGTGCGGAACTGACCTCGCAATTGGCGATGTTGAAGAAGTTCGACAATGACGCGCTGCTGGCCCGTCGTTACGCGCGATTGATGAGCTACGGTCTCTGATCCGACCTCGCTTTTCCCATGTGGGAGCGAGCCTGCTAGCGATGGCGGCTTAACATTCAACTGATCTGTTGGCTGTTATACCGCTATCGCGAGCAGGCTCGCTCCCACAGTTGTTTTGTGCAAAGGGTGCGCTATGAGTCGGCCAATGACTGATCTGCCTGCCAGGCTTTTGTTGAACTTGAAACCGTGGCGCAACGCTACGGCCTGGCGCATCGCGTTCAGCGGTGGTCTCGACTCCACAGTCCTGTTGCACCTGCTCGCCCATCTCGCAAAAACCCAATCCCTGCCAGCGCTCAGCGCCCTCCATGTCCACCACGGCCTTCAGGCGGCGGCGGATGCGTGGCCGGAACATTGCCAGGCCGTCTGTGATGCCTTGGGTGTGCCCCTACAGATAGTTCACGTTCAGGTTCAAGCCGGTGCCAGCCTTGAGCGTGCGGCACGGGATGCGCGTTACGGTGCATTCGTTGCTGACACTCAGGCCAATGAGTTGTTGCTGACCGGCCAGCACCGTGACGATCAGGCGGAAACCCTGTTGTTTCGTCTGTTGCGCGGGGCAGGGGTGAGGGGCTTGTCGGGGATGCCGGGCCAGCGTCCGTTGGGCCGGGGTCACCTGCTGCGGCCTCTGCTGGACGTTAGTCGTGCCGAACTTGAGATCTATGCCGCAGAGCATCGATTGAGCTGGATCGAAGACCCTTCGAATCAGGATCGACAGTTCTCGCGCAACTACCTGCGACATCAGGTGTTCCCGGTATTGACCGAGCGCTGGCCCCAGGCAGTAGCGACCATGGCTCGTAGTGCCGCGCACTTGAGCGAAGCACAGGCATTGCTTGATGAGTTGGCGCAAATCGATCTGGCCGAAGCGACTACGGTCAGTGATTTCGACTGGCTGGGCGTGCCCTCTCTGGAGTTGGCTTACCTGGCAAAACTTTCCGCTGCGCGTCAACGCAATGCGTTAAGCCACTGGCTCACATCGCTGACCAGGTTGCCGGACAGTGACCATTGGTCGGGTTGGGAGGATTTGCGCGATGCCACCGTTGATGCCCGTCCGGTCTGGCGCCTGGCGGAAGGCGAACTGCATCGTTCTGGGGGGCGGATTTGGTGGCTGTCGGGCTGTTGGCTAAGCAATCCGCCGCCTGCCGTCCATTGGGTTGATCCTTCGAAGTCGCTGGCGTTGCCTGAGAACGGCGTGCTCACGTTCACCGGGCAAATCCCCGATGGTCTGCTGCAAATCCGCTATCGTGAGGGCGGTGAAGTCATGCATTTTCCTGATCGCGGCCACCGCGACCTGAAGCGTTTGCTCAATGAACGCGGTGTTCCGGCCTTTGCCCGTGGCAGATTGCCGCTGGTCTATCGCGATGGGCAATTACTGGCAGTGGCCAACATACCGGGCTTGAATGGCAGTGGGCAGGACGGCTGGCATTTGCATTGGCTGCCACGTGGCGAAGATCAAGGTTTGAGCTGAAAGGGGCTTTCCGGTAGACTACGCTCCCTTCTTGATACAACTTCTGTGGATTCGCCTGAATTGCAGGAGTTGCCGATTACCAAGCAGTCTTTGCTGGGCGATTCCAAAAAATGTGTAGCGAGCAACGTACCGGTGTTTCATCTGCCGGTCTGTCCCAACGCGGCGGTTTTTTTGAAAGGTGCACTGTGATTAATGCAGGTGATCGGGGGCTTCGGCCTTCCTTCGCTTTCCCCGGCGGCTCGGACCGCTTTAACGCAGACTTCTAGGGTTTTTCATGACGCGCTACATATTCGTCACGGGCGGTGTTGTTTCTTCATTGGGGAAAGGCATCGCATCGGCTTCATTGGCGGCCATCCTGGAGGCGCGGGGACTTAAGGTCACCATGCTGAAGCTGGACCCGTACATCAACGTTGACCCGGGCACCATGAGCCCGTTCCAGCACGGTGAAGTGTTCGTCACCCACGACGGCGCCGAGACCGACCTGGACCTGGGCCACTACGAGCGGTTCATCCGCACGACCATGACCCAGAACAACAACTTCACCACCGGCCGTGTCTACGAGCACGTACTGCGCAAAGAGCGCCGTGGTGATTACCTGGGCGCCACCATCCAGGTGATCCCGCACATCACCGATGAAATCAAGCGCCGGATCATCAAGGGCGCCGGCGATGCCGACGTGGCGATGGTCGAGATCGGTGGCACCGTGGGTGACATCGAATCGCAACCGTTCCTGGAAGCGATCCGCCAATTGCGTTTCGAAGTCGGCGCCAAGCGCGCGATGCTGATGCACCTGACACTGGTGCCATACATCGCCACGGCCGGCGAAACCAAAACCAAGCCGACTCAGCATTCGGTCAAGGAACTGCGTTCCATTGGCCTGCAGCCAGACGTGCTGGTCTGCCGCTCCGATCACCCAATCGACATCTCGTCGCGTCGCAAGATCGCACAGTTCACCAACGTTGAAGAACGTGCGGTGATCGCGCTGGAAGACGCCGACACCATCTACAAGATCCCGGGCATTCTGCACTCCCAGGGCCTGGATGATTTCGTTGTCGAGCGTTTCGGCCTGCAATGCGGCAGCGCCGACCTGTCCGAGTGGGAAGCCGTGGTTGATGCCAAGCTGAACCCGGAGCACGAAGTCACCATCGCGATGGTCGGCAAGTACATGGAACTGCTTGACGCCTACAAGTCGCTGATCGAAGCGATGAGTCACGCCGGCATCAGCAACCGCACCAAGGTCAACCTGCGCTACATCGATTCCGAAGACATCGAAAACCAGGGCACCGCGCTGCTGGAAGGTGTGGACGCGATCCTCGTACCGGGCGGCTTCGGTCTGCGTGGCGTGGAAGGCAAGATCACCGCCGTTCAATACGCTCGCGAAAACAAGGTTCCATACCTGGGTATCTGCCTGGGCATGCAAGTGGCCGTGATCGAGTTCGCTCGTAACGTGCTGGGCTGGAAAGACGCCAACTCCACCGAGTTCGATCGTGCCAGCGGCCATCCGGTCGTGGGTCTGATCACCGAGTGGGAAGACGCTACCGGCGCGGTCGAAACCCGTACCGAATCGTCCGACCTGGGCGGCACCATGCGCCTCGGCGCTCAGGATTGCCTGCTGGAGCCGGGTTCGCTGGTGCATGACTGCTACGCCAAGGACGTCATCGTCGAGCGTCACCGTCATCGCTATGAAGTGAACAACAACCTGCTGCCGCAAATCATGGCAGCCGGCCTGAAAATCTCCGGTCGTTCCGGTGATGGCGCGCTGGTTGAGGTGGTTGAAGCACCGGATCATCCATGGTTCGTCGCGTGCCAGTTCCACCCTGAGTTCACCTCGACACCTCGCGACGGTCACCCGTTGTTCAGCGGTTTCGTTAAAGCAGCTTTGGTTCAACACCAGAAGAAGGCGTAAATCCGATGGCGCAGAAGATCATCCGCGTAGGCGATATCGAGATTGCCAACGACAAGCCAATGGTGCTTTTCGGTGGCATGAACGTGCTGGAAAGCCGCGACATGGCGATGCAGGTCTGCGAAGAGTATGTAAAGGTCACCGAGAAACTCGGTATCCCTTATGTGTTCAAGGCCAGCTTCGACAAGGCCAACCGGTCTTCCGTGACCTCCTACCGTGGCCCCGGCCTGGAAGAGGGCATGCGGATTTTCCAGGACATCAAGCAAGCCTTCGGCGTGCCGATCATCACCGACGTCCACGAGCCTGATCAGGCTGCGGTCGTCGCGGAAGTCTGCGACATCATTCAGTTGCCGGCCTTTCTGTCGCGCCAGACCGACCTCGTGGTCGCGATGGCCAAGACCGGCGCGGTGATCAACATCAAGAAAGCCCAGTTCCTCGCACCGCACGAGATGAAACACATCCTGAGCAAGTGCGTGGAAGCGGGCAACGATCAGTTGATCCTCTGCGAGCGCGGTTCGAGCTTCGGCTACAACAACCTGGTGGTCGACATGCTCGGCTTCGGCATCATGAAGCAGTTCGAATACCCGGTGTTCTTCGACGTGACCCACGCGCTGCAAATGCCCGGTGGCCGCTCCGATTCCGCCGGTGGTCGTCGTGCCCAGGTGACTGACCTGGCCAAGGCTGGCATGAGCCAGTCGCTGGCCGGCCTGTTCCTCGAAGCCCACCCGGACCCGGACAACGCCAAATGCGACGGCCCTTGCGCCTTGCGTCTGGACAAACTGGAGCCATTTCTGGCCCAGCTCAAAGCCTTGGACGAACTGGTGAAGAGTTTTCCGACGGTAGAAACCGCGTAAACCTCAATTCTCCGGTAAAGTACCGCACGATTTAATGCTCAGGCCTTCGGGCCTGAGCTTTATCGTCCGCAAGTCTGCCTGCTGCACATCACTTGCCGACGGTAAAAGATTTCCTCTAGCTGCGTCGTTTTCGTCAACTTTGGAGTGTTTACAACAATGGCAAAAATCGTCGACATCAAAGGTCGTGAAGTTCTCGACTCCCGTGGCAATCCCACCGTCGAAGCGGACGTGCTTCTCGATAACGGCATCATCGGCAGCGCCTGCGCGCCGTCCGGTGCTTCCACTGGCTCGCGTGAAGCGCTCGAGCTGCGTGATGGCGACAAGAGCCGTTACCTGGGCAAAGGCGTGCTCAAGGCCGTCGCCAACATCAACGGTCCGATCCGCGACCTGTTGAAAGGTACCGACCCAAGCGACCAGAAAGCGCTGGATCACGCGATGATCAAGCTCGACGGTACCGAAAACAAAGGCTCCCTGGGCGCCAATGCGATCCTCGCCGTTTCCCTGGCCGCGGCCAAGGCAGCAGCACAGGACCAGGACCTGCCGCTGTACGCTCACATTGCCAACCTGAACGGCACCCCGGGTGTTTACTCGATGCCGGTTCCGATGATGAACATCATCAACGGTGGCGAGCACGCCGATAACAACGTCGACATCCAGGAATTCATGGTTCAGCCGGTTGGCGCCAAGTCTTTCTCGGAAGGCCTGCGCATGGGCACCGAAATTTTCCATCACCTCAAAGCCGTTCTGAAGGCCCGTGGCCTGAGCACTGCCGTCGGTGACGAAGGTGGTTTCGCGCCGAACCTGGCTTCCAACGAAGACGCTTTGAAAGTGATCTCCGAGGCTGTGGCCAACGCCGGTTACAAGCTGGGCACCGACGTGACCCTGGCGCTGGACTGTGCTGCGAGCGAATTCTACGAAGACGGTCAATACAATCTGTCCGGCGAAGGTCAGGTGTTCACCGCTGAAGGTTTCGCTGACTACCTGAAAGGTCTGACCGAGCGTTATCCGATCATCTCGATCGAAGACGGCCTGGACGAGTCCGATTGGGCTGGCTGGAAAATCCTCACCGACAAAATCGGCGAGAAAACCCAGCTGGTGGGCGACGATCTGTTCGTGACCAACACCAAGATCCTGAAAGAAGGCATCGATAAAAAGATCGCCAACTCGATCCTGATCAAGTTCAACCAGATCGGCACCCTGACCGAAACCCTGGAAGCCATCCAGATGGCCAAGGCTGCTGGTTACACGGCTGTGATCTCGCACCGCTCGGGCGAAACCGAAGACTCGACCATCGCCGACCTGGCTGTGGGCACTTCGGCTGGTCAGATCAAAACCGGTTCCCTGTGCCGTTCTGACCGCGTTTCCAAGTACAACCAACTGCTGCGTATCGAAGAGCAGTTGAACGGTAAAGCCAAGTACAACGGCCGCAGCGAGTTCCGCGGTTGATTGCTAAATGATAAAAAAGACAACGGATTGTGTCGAAAAAATCGCAACAGCGGTCAATTTGCCACTAATCTGATGCCTTATCAGTACGAAGCCTGGTTCTTCCAGGCTTCGTGCTATCAGAAGCTTCAAAGTTTTTGCATGGCTGTCTTTTTTCACTGGAAACCTGATATTCGATGCGCAGTCCCAATTGGTTGTTCCTCGTCTTGCTCTTGTTGCTGGCTGGCCTGCAATACCGCCTGTGGGTGGGTAATGGCAGTCTGGCGCAAGTGGCTGAGCTGACTCAGCAGATCAAGGATCAGCAGGCTGAGAACGAAGGGTTGCTGGAGCGCAATCGCGTGATGGACGCCGAAGTCAGCGAGTTGAAAAAAGGTATGGAGACCGTTGAAGAGCGGGCTCGCCATGAGTTGGGCATGGTCAAGGACGGCGAAACCCTTTTCCAGTTGGCTCAATGAATTCCTCGTTACCGGCCTTCTGGGCCGTGATTCCTGCCGCGGGCGTCGGTGCCCGTATGGCCGCGGACCGTCCCAAGCAATACCTGCAACTGGGCGGCCGCACTATTCTCGAACACAGCCTCGGCTGTTTCCTTGATCATCCTTGCCTGAAAGGGGTGGTGGTCAGTCTTGCTGTTGACGATCCTTATTGGCCAAACCTGCTCTGTGCTGCTGATTCACGAATTCAGCGGGTCGAGGGTGGCTCTGAACGATCTGGCTCGGTGCTCAATGCGTTGCTGCATTTGCATGCGCTGGGTGCCGACGATGAAGATTGGGTGCTGGTTCACGACGCCGCGCGGCCGAATCTGAGCCGTGATGATCTGGACAAGTTGCTCCGCGAACTGGCTGATGATCCTGTCGGCGGTTTGCTGGCGGTTCCGGCGCGCGACACCCTCAAGCGGGTCGACAAGTATGGGCGGGTGATTGAAACCGTGGACCGAAGCGTGATCTGGCAAGCCTATACGCCGCAGATGTTTCGCCTTGGGGCGCTGCATCGGGCATTGGCCGACAGTCTGGTGGCGGATGCGGTCATCACTGATGAAGCATCGGCCATGGAGTGGGCTGGCATGGCGCCACGTCTGATCGAAGGTCGGTCCGACAACCTCAAGGTTACGCGCCCGGAAGATCTCGAATGGTTGCGTCAGCGTTGGGCTAATCGCCGGTAAAAGATCGCAGCCTCGTTTCACTCGACAGCTCCTACATTGTCCGCGTTCACCGCAATATCCTGTAGGAGCTGTCGAGTGAAACGAGGCTGCGATTTTTTGATCTTCAACCCCTCACATCCTGTACTCCGGCCTTAACGCCAACCCCTCCTTCAAATAATCCACCAACTTACGCACCTTGGGCGACAGGTGCCGTTGCTGTGGATAAAGCGCCCAAACAGCGGTATTCGGCGGTTGATGCGCCTCAAGCAACGAAATCAATGCGCTGCTTTTCAAATGCTCCAGCACGTAATAGTCCGGCAACTGACACAACCCCACGCCCTGTAGCGCGGCATCCAGCACCGCTTGCCCACTGTTGCAGCGCCAGTTTCCCTGGATCCTCTGCGAAAATTCCCGCCCGTTCTGTTCCAGTTGCCACAGGTCCGAACTGCCAATGAGGCAATTGTGGCGGCTTAGTTCCGACAAGCTGTGTGGCCGACCATAACGTTCCAGGTAGGACGGTGATGCGCACAGGTACATGCGTCGAGGTGCCAGGCGAGTGGCAACCAGTCGCGAGTCTTGCAGGCGACCCAGACGGATCGCCAGGTCCAGGCCTTCATGCACCAGGTCTAGGGGGCGGTTGCTCAATTCGATGTCGACACGCAACTGCGGGTAGAGCCCCATGAAACGCGTTACCAAAGGCACGATAAATCGCTCGCCATACGCCACGGCGCAGGTCATGCGCAGCATGCCTTTCGGTTCGCTGGTCAGGTCGCCGACCGCACGCAAGGCTTCTTCTCGGCCGTCTTGCAGGCGCTGGCAATGTTGCAGGAAGGTTTGCCCGGCTTCGGTCAGCGTCACCCGGCGGGTGCTGCGGTAAAGAAGGCGGGTCTGAAGGCGCTCTTCAAGGCGTACGATTTGTCGACTGATATGAGAAGAAGAAACCCCAAGGCGTTCGGCAGCCGCCGTAAATTGGCTGCATTCGGCCACGGCGACGAACTCGTCGATCCCTTCCCAGCGGCTCTCGGACATCGGTGATTATCCCTGCATGGCAATAATGTTTTGCTTTTGTCCGGATTATTCACCGTGAGGCGCTGTATTACACTCCCTGTCTCGTTTTTAATTCATTGGAGAATCCACATGATCAAGTCACGCGCTGCCGTTGCCTTCGAGGCCAAGAAACCTCTAGAGATCGTCGAAGTCGATGTCGCCATGCCCAAGGCCGGTGAAGTTTTGCTGCGTGTGGTGGCGTCCGGCGTTTGTCATACGGACGCGTACACGCTGTCCGGTGCTGACCCGGAAGGCATCTTTCCATCGATTCTCGGTCATGAAGGCGGCGCAGTGGTTGAGGCGATTGGCGAGGGCGTGACGTCGGTGGCTGTAGGTGATCATGTCATCCCGCTGTACACCCCGGAATGCCGTCAGTGCAAATTCTGTCTGTCGGGCAAAACCAACTTGTGTCAGGCGATTCGCGCGACTCAGGGCAAAGGCTTGATGCCGGACGGCACTTCGCGCTTTTCCTACAAGGGGCAGCCGATTTTCCACTATATGGGCACGTCGACGTTTTCCGAATACACCGTATTGCCGGAAATTTCCGTGGCCAAAATTGCTAAAGAAGCACCACTGGAAAAAGTCTGCCTGCTGGGCTGCGGTGTCACCACCGGCATCGGTGCGGTGCTCAATACCGCCAAGGTGAAACCCGGTGATACCGTGGCCATTTTCGGCCTCGGCGGCATTGGTCTGTCGGCGGTCATCGGCGCGGTAAAAGCCAAGGCTGCACGCATCATCGCCATCGACATCAACCCGGCCAAATTCGAGATCGCCAAGCAATTGGGTGCAACCGATTGTGTGAACCCGAAAGATTTCGATCGTCCGATCCAGGAAGTCATCGTCGACATGACCGATGGCGGCGTCGACTTCTCCTTCGAATGCATCGGCAACGTGCAATTGATGCGCGCCGCACTTGAGTGCTGCCACAAGGGCTGGGGTGAGTCGGTCATCATCGGTGTCGCCGGTGCCGGTCAGGAAATTGCCACCCGTCCATTCCAGCTGGTCACCGGTCGCGTCTGGCGCGGTTCGGCGTTCGGCGGCGTGCGTGGCCGTACCGAGTTGCCAAGCTACGTCGAAATGGCCGCAACCGGCGAAATTCCGCTGGACACGTTCATCACCCACACCATGGGCCTGGAAGATATCAACAAGGCGTTCGACCTGATGCACGAAGGCAAGAGCATCCGTTCCGTCATCCATTTCTAAAAACAGTTACAAGTCAAAAGCCATAAGCAGCAAGTGGGTTCGCCGCCCTCTTGCCGCTTGAAGCTTGGGGCTTGAAGCTGGGAGGCTCCATGAACCTGGAAAATATCTCCTGCCAGAAAAGCTTCGGTGGCTGGCACAAGCGCTACCGGCACCGTTCCGATGTGCTCGGCTGCGACATGGTGTTTGCCGTGTACCTGCCGCCGCAAGCGGAGCAGGGCGGCAAACTGCCGGTTCTGTATTGGTTATCCGGCCTGACCTGCACCGACGAAAACTTCATGCAAAAGGCCGGCGCCCTGCGCATGGCTGCCGAGCTGGGTTTGATCATCGTCGCACCGGACACCAGCCCGCGCGGTCCCGATGTGCCTGGTGATCCAGATGGCGCTTGGGATTTCGGCCTCGGTGCCGCGTTTTATCTCAATGCCACCCAGGAGCCGTGGTCGCGGCACTATCGGATGCATGACTATGTGGTGCAGGAATTGCCGGCATTGGTCGAGGCTCATTTCCCTGCATCGGACAAGCGCGGCATCAGTGGTCATTCCATGGGCGGCCATGGCGCGCTGGTTTGCGCCTTGCGCAATCCGGGGCGTTATCAGTCGGTGTCGGCGTTCTCGCCGATCAACAATCCGATGGACTGTCCATGGGGGCAGAAGGCCTTCACCCGATACCTGGGCGAAGACCGTTCGAAGTGGCGCGAATGGGATACTTGCGCCCTGATCGCCGAGGCCGATGAGAAGCTGCCGCTGCTGGTGGATCAAGGTGACCGTGACGATTTTCTCGCCACTCAACTCAAGCCTGAAGCCTTGCAACAGGCGGCCAAACTGGCGGGTCATCCGCTGACGTTGCGCCTGCAACCAGGCTATGACCACAGCTATTTCTTCATCGCCAGCTTCATCGACGACCACCTGCAACATCATGCGCGCGTGCTAAGCGCCTAATGTCCGACAAAGCAGGTAGAATCACGCCCTGACAAAAATCGGGGCGTTTTTTTATGCGTATTGGCCACGGCTATGATGTGCACCGTTTCGCTGAAGGCGATTTCATTACTCTGGGCGGCGTGCGCATTGCACACGGCTTCGGGCTGCTCGCTCACTCCGACGGTGACGTCCTGCTACACGCCTTGAGCGATGCCTTGCTCGGCGCGGCCGCGTTGGGTGATATCGGCAAACATTTCCCGGACACCGATCCGACATTCAAGGGTGCTGACAGCCGTGGGTTGCTGCGCCACGTTGTCGCGCTGATTCACGCCAAAGGCTGGAAAGTCGGCAACGTCGATAACACCATCGTCGCCCAGGCGCCGAAAATGGCCCCGCATATCGAATCGATGCGCGCGCTGATTGCCGCGGATCTTCAAATTGAGTTGGATCAAGTGAACGTGAAAGCTACCACCACCGAAAAGCTTGGCTTTGTCGGTCGCGAAGAAGGCATTGCCGTGCACTCCGTTGCCTTGTTGCTGCGCGCATGAACGAATTGCAATTGCTTGGCCCGCGGGCCTATGGCGAGCCGCTTGGCACCGCTGTTCTGAAAGCCACGGCAGAAGATTTTCAGGTCGATGAAGTGCTCAACATTCCCCTCAGCGGTGATGGCGAGCATTTGTGGATCTGGGTGGAAAAGCGCGGTCTCAATACCGAGGAAGCGGCACGGCGGATCGCCAAGGCGGCGGGCGTGCCGTTGCGCACGGTCAGTTATGCCGGGCTCAAGGATCGTCAGGCGCTGACGCGCCAATGGTTCAGCGTGCAACTGCCGGGCAAGGCTGACCCGGATCTGTCGGTGGCGGAAAACGACACGCTGAAAATCCTCAAGACCGGTCGCCACAAGCGCAAGCTGCAACGCGGTGCTCACTCGGCCAATGGTTTCACCTTGCGCCTGACGCAATTCGCTGGTGACAAGACGGCGATCGAAGCGCGGCTTCAATTGATCGCCAAGCTAGGTATTCCCAATTATTTCGGCGCCCAGCGTTTCGGCTTTGACGGCGGTAACGTCGTCGATGCCCGTGCCTGGGCGGCGCGCAAAGCGTTGCCGGAGCAGCGCAACGTGCGTTCGCGGCTGCTCTCCACGGCGCGCAGTTTTCTGTTCAATCAGGTGTTGGCGGCGCGTGTCGCCGACGGTACCTGGCAGCAAGCCCAGGTCGGCGATCTGTTGGCCTTCACCGATAGCCGCAGTTTTTTTCCGGCCGGTGAAGCGGAGTGCAGTGACCCGCGACTGGCGATTCTCGACCTGCACCCGACCGGCCCCCAGTGGGGCGAAGGTGACTCGCCAGCGACCGGCGTTGTCCATGTACTGGAACAGGACATCGCCGCTCGCGAAGCGGACTTGCGTGATTGGTTGATTAACGCCGGTATGAGTCACGAACGTCGCATCCTGCGACTGCCCATTGGTGGGTTGACGTGGCATTATCCCGAGCCTGACATTCTGCAACTGGAATTCGTCCTGCCGGCCGGATGCTTTGCCACCGCATTGGTGCGCGAGCTTGTTGATCTGGTGCCGGTGGGGCAGACGGACAGCCCATGCGTATTCTGATTTCTAACGACGATGGGGTAACCGCACCCGGTCTCGCCGCGCTTTTTGCTGCGCTGGCGGATTACACCGAGTGTGTGGTTATCGCCCCGGACCAGGACAAAAGCGGCGCCAGCAGCTCGCTGACGCTCGACCGTCCGTTGCACCCGCAAACCCTGGCCAATGGCTTCATCAGCCTGAACGGCACCCCCACCGACTGCGTGCATTTGGGCCTGAACGGCTTGCTGGAGCGCGAGCCGGACATGGTCGTTTCGGGGATCAACCTGGGCGCTAACCTGGGCGATGACGTGTTGTATTCCGGCACTGTGGCAGCCGCCCTCGAAGGGCGCTTCCTTGGACGTCCTTCGTTTGCCTTTTCGTTGGCCTCACGACAAGTAGAGAACCTTCCCACAGCCGCCTACTTTGCACGCAAGCTGGTCGAAGCCCATGGCGATCTCGACCTGCCGCCGCGCACGGTGCTGAATGTGAACATTCCCAACTTGCCGCTGGACCATATACGCGGTATTCAGCTGACCCGCCTCGGGCATCGAGCACGCGCTGCGGCGCCGATGAAAGTGGTCGACCCGCGCGGCAAATCCGGATACTGGATCGCCGCCGCCGGGGATGCTGAAGATGGCGGCCCGGGCACCGATTTCCACGCGGTTATGCAGGGTTATGTTTCAATCACTCCGCTGCAACTGGATCGCACCTTCAATGATGCCTTCAGAAGTCTCGATGGCTGGCTCGAGGGGCTGCGTTAATGACGCGTGAACAAGACGATATGCTGCGCCGAGGTATCGGCATGACCTCTCAACGGACCCGCGAGCGCCTTATTCAGCGACTGTATGAAGAGGGCGTTTCCAATGCCAAGGTGCTGGAAGTCATTCGCCGGACACCACGTCATCTTTTCGTTGACGAGGCGCTGGCTCATCGCGCCTACGAAGACACGGCGTTGCCGATCGGGCACAACCAGACCATTTCCCAGCCTTACATGGTGGCTCGCATGAGCGAGTTGCTGCTGGAGGCTGGTCCCTTGGACAAGGTGATGGAGATTGGCACCGGCTCGGGTTACCAGACGGCCGTACTGTCACAGCTGGTCGAGCGGGTATTTTCCGTGGAGCGCATCAAGGTTTTGCAGGACCGGGCCAAGGAACGCCTGGTGGAGCTGAACCTGCGTAACGTGGTGTTTCGTTGGGGTGATGGTTGGGAGGGCTGGCCAGCCTTGGCGCCTTACAACGGCATCATCGTCACGGCAGTGGCCACTGATGTACCTCAGGCATTGCTCGATCAGTTGGCTCCGGGGGGGCGACTGGTGATCCCGGTCGGCTCCGGCGAGGTGCAGCAATTGATGCTGATCATCCGCGAAGAACAAGGCTTTTCCCGACGTGTGCTGGGGGCTGTGCGTTTCGTGCCCTTGCTCAACGGGCCACTGGCCTGAGCATTTGTTTTTACGCGCTGAATTCTCTTCGATCGGCCGTGTCTTACAGCGGCAGCGATTGGTTAAACGGTATTTATCGTCAGTAGGCAAACGTGTGCGCGGAGCGATTCAGCTTCATTAAAGGTAAAGCCTGTTCGGCCCGTTATACTTGCGACATCTCGAGCCGGAACTCGGCAATCCACAATTTCAGCCACCACATAGGGAGCGGCGGGTGAGTCTCACAGTCATTGCGCAGCGTATGAGTACAACGAGCTTTCAGCGCCTGGTGACTGGCCTTGTCTTGAGCACCTTGCTGGTTGGTTGCTCCAGCACCAAATCGAGTAGCACTGGCGGCGTCGATCAAAGCAAGGCTGCGCCGCAACGTCCGGCAGTGACCACAGGTCAGTATGTCGTTCGACCAAAAGACACCCTGTTCTCGATCGCTTTTCGCTACGGCTGGGACTACAAAGCCCTCGCCGCACGCAACAACATTCCTGCGCCCTATACGATCCGTCCGGGTCAGGTAATTCGCTTCGATGGCCGCACCGGATCAACGCCGACAGCGGTGTCCAATGCGTCCGGTTCGACGCCTTCGTCTTCACTGAAAACCACGGTAATCCGGCGCCAGCCCAATGGCGCAACCACGAGTACAGAGGCGGTTACACCGTCCGTCGCCAGCAAGCCGGCCCCTGCTCCATTGCCGCCTGCGGGTCCAGCCCCGACCGGCTGGGGATGGCCATCTAATGGCATTTTGATTGGAAAGTTCTCATCAAACGGTAGTTTGAATAAAGGAATTGATATCGCCGGAGATTTGGGACAGCCTGTTTTAGCTGCGTCTGATGGGACGGTGGTATACGCCGGGAGTGGCTTAAGGGGCTACGGCGAATTAGTCATCATCAAACACAGCGAAACCTACGTCAGCGCCTACGGACATAACCGCAGGCTTTTGGTTCGGGAGGGGCAGCAGGTCAAAGTCGGACAGACAATTGCCGAAATGGGGTCAACGGGTACAGACCGGGTGAAACTGCATTTTGAGATTCGCCGTCAAGGTAAACCTGTAGATCCGCTGCAATTCCTGCCACGTCGTTGATTTGTTAGCCAGCTTGTTCCGTCACGTAGAGGGAACAAGCTCCAGCGTTGCCAAGGATAAAGGCGTCGCTTGAGCTTGAGGTCGAACTCACCAAAGGACTATAACAATGGCTCTCAGTAAAGAAGTGCCGGAGTTTGACATCGACGATGAGGTTCTCCTGATGGAGGCCGGTATCGAGACGGATTCGATGTCGAATGATGAAGGGGCGGCTCCACCTTCTTCCGTTCGTGCCAAATCCAAACACTCCGCTTCGCTAAAGCAACACAAGTACATCGATTACACGCGGGCACTTGATGCCACGCAGCTGTACCTCAATGAAATCGGCTTTTCCCCACTGCTCTCCCCGGAAGAAGAAGTTCATTTTGCGCGTCTGTCGCAAAGTGGCGATCCGGCCGGGCGCAAGCGCATGATTGAAAGCAACTTGCGACTGGTGGTGAAAATCGCCCGTCGTTACGTCAATCGCGGGCTGTCGCTGCTGGACCTGATCGAAGAGGGCAACCTCGGCTTGATCCGGGCAGTAGAGAAATTCGACCCTGAACGCGGCTTCCGCTTTTCGACCTACGCAACCTGGTGGATTCGTCAGACCATCGAGCGCGCGATCATGAATCAGACCCGGACCATCCGGTTGCCGATCCATGTGGTCAAGGAGCTTAACGTGTACCTTCGGGCTGCACGGGAGCTGACGCAAAAACTCGATCACGAACCCTCCCCCGAAGAAATCGCCAACCTGCTGGAAAAACCGGTGGGAGAGGTCAAGCGCATGCTCGGCTTGAATGAGCGGGTTTCTTCGGTCGACGTCTCGCTGGGTCCGGATTCGGATAAAACCCTGCTGGACACCCTGACTGATGATCGTCCAACCGACCCCTGTGAGCTGCTTCAGGATGACGACCTGTCCCAGAGCATCGATCAATGGCTGTCGGAGTTGACGGACAAACAACGTGAAGTGGTAGTACGCCGCTTCGGCTTGCGCGGACACGAGAGCAGCACACTTGAAGACGTAGGCCTGGAAATCGGCCTGACCCGGGAACGGGTCAGACAGATTCAGGTGGAAGGCCTGAAGCGTCTTCGGGAGATTCTCGAGAAGAACGGCCTGTCGAGCGAGTCGCTGTTTCAATAAGCAACAAGCTCAACCGGTAGTAAAAGACCCCGCTTGGTTCGGGGTTTTTTATTGCCTGTAAAGTGAGTGGGGATTACCGCAGGTTTGTAGTCTTGCGTTGTAAGTCTTCGCTTACTCTTTCGTAAGTGTTCACTATTTTTCCAGGAGGCTAGTCGTACATCTTCCTACGCCGCTACATGCTATCCCTATGATTTTTATTAATATTAAAATTCATGAAAAACCAAGGACTCTTGTTTTTGACGACCCGGGCCAATTGCTCTGGGTAGGGAACAGTCTAGTATCTGAACGGTGTCGATGGACAGACACGCCCTTCAAGGACGAGGGGAGCGGACATCGCAGGAAGCGATTCATCAGGACGATGCAAAGGAACACAGGGAATAGGGAAAAAATGTGGGCGGGTCAAACCGCCCCTTTTTTTGCCTCAGGAAAAGCAAAAAGGCCCGCGAGGGGCCTTTTCGGGAACGCGCGGGAAATCAGCGTTCGAGGTCTTTGATTTTGCCTTTGACGCCATCCCACTCTTCAGCGTCCGGCATCGATTCTTTCTTCTCAGTGATGTTGGGCCAGATTTCGGCCAGTTCAACGTTCAGCTGAATGAATTCCTGCATACCTTCCGGAACTTCATCTTCGGAGAAGATGGCCACGGCAGGGCATTCTGGTTCGCACAGTGCGCAGTCGATGCACTCATCCGGGTGAATCACCAGGAAGTTCGGGCCTTCGTAAAAGCAGTCCACCGGACACACTTCTACGCAGTCGGTGTACTTGCACTTGATGCAGTTGTCGGTGACGACGAAGGTCATTTCTAATTTTCTCCTCAGGCGGCGGCAGCGGAGCCCCTTCACGTTGGGGTCGCCAGGTTTGGGAGCGATAGTCTGCTGGTCAGGCTATTAGCCAGCAGCATCCCAAACCGCGCGAGATTCTAACAGCTTGTAGGCAAGTGCGTTAGATCCGGTTCTTTAGTGTATAGAGCATTTCGAGTGCACGACGTGGCGTCATGTCGTCCAGATCCAGCCTGGCCAGGTCATCCAGTACCGGATGCGGCAGGCTGGCGAACATGTCGCTTTGCTGTGGCGCGGCCGGTTTGCCCTTGGCTGGCACAGGAACTTCATGGGGCAGGGCGGTGGCTTCCAGTCGACCGAGATGCTCACGCGCACGCACGATCACTTCGCTCGGCACACCGGCCAATTGCGCTACTGCCAGGCCGTAGCTCTGGCTGGCAGGGCCGGGCAGCACGTGGTGCAGGAACACGATGCGTTCGTTGTGCTCGGTGGCATTGAGGTGAACGTTGGCCACCAGCGGTTGCGCCTCCGGTAGCACCGTCAGCTCAAAGTAGTGGGTGGCAAACAGCGTGTAGGCGCGAAGATGTGCCAGTCGTTCGGCAGCGGCCCAAGCCAGGGACAGGCCATCGAAGGTGCTGGTGCCACGGCCGACTTCGTCCATCAGCACCAGGCTGCGTTCGGTAGCATTGTGCAAAATGTTCGCGGTTTCGCTCATTTCAACCATGAAGGTCGAACGCCCGCCCGCCAGGTCATCGCTGGAGCCGATCCGGGTGAAAATCCGGTCCACCAGGGACAGTTCACAACTGGCCGCCGGCACGAAGCTGCCGATATGCGCGAGCAAAACGATCAATGCGGTTTGACGCATGTAGGTGGATTTACCGCCCATGTTCGGGCCGGTGATCACCAGCATCCGCGTATTGTCGTCGAGGCTAAGGTCGTTGGCCACGAACGGCGTGCTCAGCACTTGCTCGACCACCGGGTGACGGCCCTGGGTGATGCGCATGCAGGGCTCGCTGACGAAACGCGGGCAGTTCAAGTCGAGGTTCAGGGCGCGCTCGGCCAGGTTGCTCAAAACGTCCAGCTCGGCCAGCGCGGCGGCGGTGTCCTGCAGCGGAGGCAATTGGCTGATCAGGTCTTCAAGCAGCGCTTCGTAGAGCATTTTCTCGCGGGCCAACGCACGGCTCTTGGCCGACAATGCCTTGTCTTCGAACGCCTTGAGTTCCGGGGTGATGAAACGCTCGGCGCCTTTCAACGTCTGGCGGCGGATGTAGTCTGCGGGCGCGGACTCAGCCTGTTTGCTCGGCAACTCGATGAAGTAACCGTGAATGCGGTTGTACCCGACTTTCAGGTGCGACAGACCGGTGCGCGCTTTTTCGCGAGCTTCCAGATCAATCAGGAACTGCCCGGCGTTTTCGCTGAGCGATTGCAGATCGTCGAGTTCACTGTCGTAACCGGTTTTCAATACACCGCCGTCGCGGATTACCGCTGGCGGATTGTCGATAATGGCTTTTTCCAGCAGCGCAGCCAGTTCCGGATAGGTGTTGGTGACCTTGGCCAGTTGAATGATGTGAGGTGCTTCAAGCTCAGTCATCGCCACTTGCAACTCAGGCAACGCACCCAGTGCATCGCGCAGACGAGCGAGGTCGCGAGGGCGGGCGTTGCGCAGGCCGATCCGCGCCAGAATCCGCTCGATGTCGCCGATTTCCTTGAGTTGCGGTTGCAGTTTCTCGAAGCGGTAGCCGTCGAGCAGGCACGTGATCGAAGTCTGGCGTGCCAGCAGTACGGTCAGATCCCGCAGCGGACGGTTCAACCAACGGGTCAGCAAACGGCTGCCCATGGCGGTCTGGCAGCGATCGACCACCGATTGCAGGGTATTGTCGCGACCACCGGCCAGGTTGGTGTCCAGTTCCAGGTTGCGACGGCTGGCGCCGTCCAGCACCACGGTGTCATCCAGACGCTCATGACGCAGGCTGCGCAAGTGCGGCAGGGCGGTGCGCTGGGTTTCCTTGGCGTAGCTGAGCAGGCAACCGGCGGCGCCAATGGCCAGGGTCAGGTTCTCACAGCCAAAGCCTTTCAGGTCCTGGGTAGAAAACTGTTGGCACAGACTTTTCAGTGCCGAGTCGCGTTCGAAATCCCACGGTGCGCGGCGACGAACCCCACGACGTTTTTCCGCCGGCAGGTCCTTGGGCCAGTCATCCGGAATCATCAGCTCGACCGGGTTGACCCGCTCCAGTTCCGCCAGCAGGTTTTCCCAGCCTTTGATTTCCAGTACCGTGAAGTTGCCGCTGGTGATGTCCAGCACGGCCAGGCCGAACAGACGCTCGTCACCCAGCACTGCTGCGATCAGGTTGTCACGGCGCTCATCCAGCAGTGCTTCATCACTGACCGTGCCCGGCGTGATGATTCGCACCACCTGGCGATCCACCGGCCCTTTACTGGTCGCCGGATCACCTACCTGCTCACAAATCACCACCGACTCGCCGAGCTTGACCAGTTTCGCCAGGTAGCCTTCCGCCGCGTGGTAAGGAATCCCGCACATCGGAATCGCCTGGCCCGCCGACTGCCCACGGGCGGTCAGGGTGATGTCCAGCAACTTGGCGGCTTTCTTCGCGTCTTCATAGAAGATCTCGTAGAAATCGCCCATGCGGTAGAACATCAGCTGGTCAGGGTGCTGGTTCTTCAGGCGCCAGTACTGCTGCATCATTGGCGTGTGGGAAGACAGATCGGAGATGGCTTTATTCATCGGAAATTCAGGAAAACTCGTTGAAAGGTGTAGGGCAAAGGAGGGGCAGTGGCCCTAATGCCGATCAGTTAAGCCATTACACGACCCGTAGCAGCTGGCGAAGCCTGCGTTCGGCTGCGCAGCAGTCGTAAAACCTGAGTTTGCGGACTTTCTGAAACACCGCATCGCCTGATTTCACGACTGCTGCGCAGCCGAACGCAGGCTTCGCCAGCTGCTACGGACAGCGTTATGGCTTAACTGATCAGCATTAGGCAGTGGCCCGGCTTTTCCGCAATGGGCGCAAGATTACCATGGGCGGTCCGCCCGACGCAGGCATGAAAGCCCTGCGGCACATTTCTGCTGGCTATGCACTGAATATGCAAAACAGCATTGTTTTCGACAAAAAGAACACGCAGTATTCGGTGATGCAAAAACGCAATGTTTCTACCGTCTTAAGAGCACTGCTCGATCAACACGGGATCTCCCCCACGGAGCTTCACCGTCGTACCGGCGTGCCTCAATCCACACTGTCGCGGATTCTCGGCGGAAAGATCGTCGATCCTTCGGATAAACACATTTCGAAGATCGCTGAGTACTTCGCCGTAAGCACCGATCAGTTGCGTGGCCGCGCGGATGTGTCGATGAGCGTCGACAGGGCGCGCGACGCAGTGCATTCCGAACTCAAGGATATAAGTCTGTGGGACGACGATACACCCGTCGATGACGATGAGGTGTCGGTCCCCTTTCTTCGCGAGGTTGAATTGGCTGCGGGATCGGGAAGATTCGTCATTGAAGAAAGCGAGCGCTCTAGCCTGCGCTTCGGCAAGCGCAGCTTGCGCCACAATGGCGTGCAATTTGATCAGGCCAAATGCGTGACGGTGCGTGGCAACAGCATGTTGCCGGTGTTGCGCGATGGCGCAACCGTTGGTGTGAACGCCGGCAAGTGCGGGATTGGCGACATCGTTGATGGCGACCTGTATGCGATCAACCACAATGGTCAATTGCGGGTGAAACAGCTTTATCGCCTGCCGTCCGGGATCCGCCTGCGCAGCTTCAACCGCGATGAGCACCCGGACGAGGACTACACCTTCCAGGAAATCCAGGAAGAGCAGATCGTCATTCTGGGGCACGTTTTTTGGTGGGGCATGTACGCCCGCTAGCCTTGTCGTGTTCAGATAAAAACCGCCATCCAGCGGTTTTTTTTCGCCTGTAGAAAATCGTCGGCACCTTTGTTTACGGTGTTTGTTATGCGTCAGTGCATTGTTGTTTTTTAAGTCAATGCATTTGCGCATTGACTGTATATGCATCCATGCATATTCTCCGTTTGAAAGAACCCCTTATCACTCACACCAGGAGGCGAGATATGACGATCGAGCAACAAGTGTTGCTGGACATGCCGAGCTGGCTCGTCATTGTCCTTGCTCTGGTGGGCGGGGTGTCTGGCGAAATGTGGCGTGCCGACAAGGACGGTGCTCGCGGCTGGTCACTCCTGCGGCGGCTGGCCTTGCGTTCTGGAGCCTGCATGATCTGCGGGATTTCGGCCATCATGCTGCTGTATGCCGCTGGCATGTCGATCTGGGCCGCAGGGGCATTTGGATGCCTCACCGCCATGGCCGGGGCAGATGTCGCCATCGGGCTTTATGAGCGCTGGGCTGCCAAGCGGATTGGTGTTTGCGAAGTGCCGTCGCGCGATTCTCGTTCTGATCAACAGTGAGCGGGAGTCGCCGAACGCGGACTGATTGCCTTGCAGGCTTGTCAGGCCCGTATCAGAGCCCTCACACCCTCACATTTTGATTGATCCTGCGCCTTGCAAGCGCGATACGCTCGTGTACGGTAGTTCTAATTCCACTTCCGTTTTCTCAGGAGATGACCGTGAAAGAAATCACCCAACTGGCCGCTGAACTGGGCAGGCGCTTGCAGGTTCTCAATGCCCACGTTACGGCGGCCGAGTCCTGCACCGGCGGCGGCATCTCAGAGGCGATCACTCGCATCCCGGGGAGTTCGGCGTGGTTCGAGGTCGGTTATGTCACTTACTCCAACCGGCAGAAAACCGAGCAATTGAACGTTCCGGCCGAGTTGTTTTCGACCGTGGGCGCGGTCAGTCGCGAGGTGGTCGAGGCGATGGTGCGGGGTGCTCAGAAAAAGAGCCGGGCGCATTTTGCCGTGGCGGTCAGTGGTGTGGCGGGGCCGGATGGCGGTTCTCCGAGTAAACCGGTGGGCACGGTCTGGCTGGCCTGGGGCGTTGGCGAGCGGATGTTCAGCGAAGAACAACACTTCGCCGGTAATCGCGATGAGGTCCGCCGACAAACGGTGAAGGCCGCGCTAGAGGGGCTGCTGCGCCATGCTGCCGCAGAAATCTCAAATCAGGGGTAGGCGATCCTGAAACGCTGTGGAATAATACTGGCTACTTATACAGGTGTTGGCCGTCAGGCCTTATTGATTACGTGAGGACTTTAATGGACGACAACAAGAAGAAAGCCTTGGCTGCGGCCCTGGGTCAGATCGAACGTCAATTCGGCAAGGGTGCCGTAATGCGTATGGGCGATCAGGACCGTCAGGCGATCCCGGCTATCTCCACTGGCTCTCTGGGTCTGGACATCGCGCTTGGCATTGGCGGTCTGCCAAAAGGCCGTATCGTTGAAATCTACGGTCCTGAATCCTCCGGTAAAACCACACTGACCCTGTCCGTGATCGCCCAGGCTCAAAAAGCCGGCGCGACCTGCGCATTCGTCGATGCCGAACACGCCCTTGATCCTGAGTACGCCGGCAAGCTGGGCGTCAACGTCGACGACCTGCTGGTTTCCCAGCCGGACACCGGTGAACAGGCTCTGGAAATCACCGACATGCTGGTGCGTTCCAACGCCGTTGACGTGATCATCGTCGACTCCGTGGCCGCTCTGGTGCCAAAGGCCGAAATCGAAGGCGAAATGGGCGACATGCACGTCGGCCTGCAAGCCCGTCTGATGTCCCAGGCGCTGCGTAAAATCACCGGTAACATCAAGAACGCCAACTGCCTGGTAATCTTCATCAACCAGATCCGCATGAAAATCGGCGTGATGTTCGGCAGCCCGGAAACCACCACCGGTGGTAACGCGCTGAAGTTCTACGCTTCGGTTCGTCTGGACATCCGTCGTACTGGCGCGGTGAAAGAAGGTGATGAAGTCGTCGGTAGTGAAACCCGCGTCAAAGTCGTGAAGAACAAAGTGGCTTCGCCGTTCCGCCAGGCCGAGTTCCAGATCCTTTACGGCAAAGGCATCTACCTCAATGGCGAGATGATCGACCTGGGTGTTCTGCACGGTTTCGTGGAGAAATCCGGTGCCTGGTATGCCTATAACGGCACCAAGATCGGTCAGGGCAAGGCCAACTCGGCCAAGTTCCTGGCGGACAACCCGGAAATCGCCGCGACGCTTGAGAAGCAACTGCGTGACAAGTTGCTGACCCCGGCGCCGGACGTCAAAGCATCGCCAGTCAAAGAGACTGCTGATGACCTGGCTGACGCTGATATCTGATTGATCCGATGACCGCCGTACTCGATACACTCGTCGCGGTGCGGCGAACCGCAATGGACCTGCTCGCACGACGCGAGCACGGTCGGGTCGAGCTGACGCGTAAACTGCGTCAGCGCGGCGCCCTCCCTGAAATGATCGACACCGCACTCGACCGCTTGACGGAAGAGGGGCTGCTGTCCGAATCCCGTTACCTCGAAAGTTTTGTTTCCTACCGCGCCCGTTCCGGTTATGGCCCTTTGCGTATTCGCGAGGAGCTTGGCCAGCGCGGCCTGCAACGTACTGATATTGAACTCGCGTTACGCGAAAGCGGTATCAACTGGCAGGAACAACTGGAGGATACATGGCGGCGTAAATTTTCCGGGCATCTACCGATAGACGCTCGGGAGCGCGCCAAACAGGGCCGGTTCCTGAGTTATCGGGGATATTCCATGGAGATGATCGGTCGCTTGTTTAGTGGCCGGGGAATGGATGATTGATAAAAAGTGGCTCGCTATTTCGATAGCGAGCCATTTTTTTGCCTCAGGTCACCCTGGAGGGCTTGCGCGTCCGCTGTTGCGCCAAGGGTTTGGAGTGGGCCCGGTTTTCCGGCAGGTTGATGTAGTCCACCAGTTCGCGCAGTCGACCATGATCACGGGCGTTGAAGTTGAAGGCCAGTCGCGCCAGGTGGCTGAACTGCGCTTCGTCATGCTCCTCGCCGCTGTAGGCGTGCTGATGAAAACTATCGCTCAGGCACAGGTCGGCAAATGCCTCCTGCATGTGTTCGAGCGCATGCTCGCTGAGTGCGTGGTTCATGCGAATCACGAACTGATGCTTGAGCCAGCGGCTGGAGTGGAAGTTACTGTAGAACTGGTTGATCTGCTCCACCGCTTCTTCGGCGGTGTAGACCAGGCTCACGAGTTTCATGTCGGTCGGCAGGATGTAGCGATTTTCCTCCAGTTGATGGTGAATGAAGTCCAGCGCACCTTGCCAGAACTTACCGCCCGGCGCGTCCAGCAATACCACCGGGACCAACGGGCTTTTGCCGGTCTGAATCAGAGTCAGCACTTCCAGTGCCTCATCCAGGGTGCCGAAACCACCGGGGCACAGGACCAGTGCATCGGCTTCTTGACAAAGAACAGCTTGCGGGTAAAAAAGAAGTGGAAGGGCAGCAGATTGGCGGTGCCTTGCACGGTGGGGTTGGCATGCTGCTCGAAGGGCAGGGTGATGTTGAAGCCCAGGCTGTGCTCCCTGCCGGCCCCTTCGTGCGCGGCCGCCATAATGCCGCCGCCCGCGCCAGTGATGACCATCAGGTCCGAGCGCGCGAGCGCAGCGCCCAGTTCTCGGGCCAGTCCATACAGCGGGTGTTCGATCGGTGTTCGGGCCGAGCCAAACACGGTGACTTTGCGCCGGCCGCGGAACTGTTCGAGCACACGGAAGGCGTGCTCCAGTTCGCGCAGCGCTTGAAGGGTGATCTTGGCATTCCAGCGGTTGTGATCTTCCTGGGCCATGCGCAGCACAGTCAGGATCATGTCGCGGTAGATAGGGATATTGGGACTGTTGGGTGAAACCAGGTTGAGTTGTTCTTCGACCTTGCTGGTGAGGTCGTGGCCGCTTTCTTCAAAATGACGGCTTAGCAGGTCATTCGGTTGGTAAGGCATCAATTTCTCCTTCCATACTGGCTCTGTTTTCCCTTGGATGAAGGAAACATTTGCACAACAAGACGCGTCGCGGGCGGCCCCTTTCCAGCCCGGAATTGAATGGGAACACTATGAATCTAGACCCTCGCAGTGATTTTCGCTGCCTCGATCATTGCGCCGCAAAGTCTTTCCTGGCAACCGCTTATTGCCGACTTGCAAGGTGATTTCACCGCTCGTCTGAACTCAGTCCGAGTGCCCGGTGCTCTGATTTACTAAGCTACAGGTATGACACGACAACTTTGCGTCAAAGGCAGGGCGCGCGGTTCAAGAAGTTGAAGGATTTTTCGCTCAAGCAGGGCGAGGAGCAAGGAGGCGGGACGTTATGACCAGAGTCATTCTGGAGATCGATACGCAACTGTATCGATTGCTCAAGTCATCAGCCGAGACCCATCATCTGAGTCTCGAAGAGGAGTGCTGCCGACGCCTGGAGGAGACTAAGCGGCGATCAAGTTACTTGCAGGCATTGCTGGCAGAGCTGCGCGCCGAGGATGAACAGCGGCGCGCCAATTCCGAATGATTACTTTTTCTTGGTCGGAGCCGCTTTCGGGCAGTCCGATTCCTGATAGCTAGCGGAGCCGACCGCCTTGTTGGTTTTCACTTCCGTGAAGTCATAACGCATGATCGCGCCCTTGGCCATCAGTTTGCGGAACGACGGGTTGTTGCAAACGGAGGCGCCAAGCTGGAAATACACGGCTTTCGGATCAGCACGCATCTTGTTGGCGTGGCTGCTCTGTACGCTCAGGTGGTTGATCAGCGTTTTGCCTTCGACGGTGTAGCCCTGATCAAGAATGTCTTCGTTGATCGCCCGTGGAGTGCCAACACTGCTTTGTGAGGCGACGTTTTGCAGCTCTCTGTTGAGATTCTGCTCACTCAAGGACGCAGCCTGAGCGCTGAAGGACAACGCCAGCAAAATGGCAGCGGTGGGAACGATAAGGCGCAGCATGAAACTCTCCTGGTTCAGTGACTGGTGCTTCGACCCGTCACATGACTGTGCGTTCAGTGGCGGCGAATTATAGGGGACGCGTTCCGGACGGTACAGGCTTGCGCTGGCGCCTCTGATAAACTGGCGCCACTTTTTGCCCTGCCGAGTGCTTTTCGTGTCGATTTTCCTCTCCTGCCGGCGTTGCCTGCGATGAACCCTTCCACTCCACCCTTTGCTCCAAATGCCGTGGCCCGCTTGCGCGATGCGCGAGAGGAAGAGGGTATCAAGCCGATTCAGGCCCGAGGCTGGAGGGCGCCGCGTTGTCGTGCCTGCCGCGTGATCGAAAGCCATTGCCTGTGCGCCTGGCGCCCGCAAGTCGAGGCGCGCTCGGGCGTGTGCCTGATCATGACCAACAAGGAAGTGTTCAAGCCGAGTAACACCGGCTGGCTGATTGCCGATGTGGTGCGCGACAACCATGCGTTTATCTGGTCGCGTAAAGAGGTTGATGAACAACTGCTGGCCCTGCTGGCCGACCCGCAGTGGCAGCCGTATCTGGTGTTTCCGGGTGAGTACGTCGAACCGGAGCGTGTCACCAACAGCGTCGACACGGACAGTTCCAAGCGCCCGCTGTTCATACTGCTGGACGCCACCTGGACAGAAGCCCGAAAGATTTTTCGCAAAAGCCCCTATTTTGATCGTTTGCCGATCCTGAGCCTGCTGCCCGAAAAGCTGTCGCGATACCGGTTGCGCAGGTCGACCCGTAGCGAGCATTTGTGCACGGCTGAAGTAGCCGCACTGTGTCTCGATCTGGCGGGTGATACGGCGGCAGCATCGGCACTGGACGCTTATTTTGATGTGTTCAGCCAGCACTACCTCGACGCAAAACATCAGCTGGACATGGACATTGCAACCCCCGCTCACGCCGAACTGATGCCCTTCGTGCAAAGCTCGGCCCCGGTCATCTGCTGATTGTCGCCCATACTGCAAAGAACTGTACTCCCCATGCACCTTGACCACCCCGGTTTCGCTGGGCATGCTTGGCGCCGATTAGGGCGCGGCCAGGTTTGAGACGCTGTTTTTTTGATTGGCGTTGAGCGTGCCCTGTTGGTTCAGCTCCGTGGCTGTGCCTAGAGTTGTTTGAAAAACAGGATCATTTGAAAAATGGCCACATACGAAATCCTGATTGCCGACGATCACCCGCTTTTTCGTAGCGCGCTGCACCAAGCCGTGACCCTGGGCCTGGGCCCGGATGTACGGCTGGTGGAAGTGGCGAGCATTGCCGAGCTGGAAGCCCGTCTGGGTGAAAAGTCCGATTGGGATCTGGTGCTGCTGGACCTGAACATGCCGGGTGCCTACGGTTTTTCCGGGCTCGTGCTGTTGCGCGGTCAATACCCGCAAATTCCAGTGGTGATGGTGTCCGCGCAAGAAGAAGCGTCGATCATGGTCAAGTCCCGTGAATTCGGTGCCAGTGGATTCATTCCAAAATCCAGCGACCTGAGTGTTATCCAGAAAGCCGTACGCGCGGTGCTCAACGGAGATGTATTCTGGCCTCCGCAGGCGTTTGAAGCGGTCAGCGTTTCCGATGAAGCCAAGGCTGCCAGTGAAGGTCTTGCGAGCCTGACGCCTCAGCAATTCAGGGTGTTGACCATGGTCTGTGAAGGGTTGCTAAACAAACAGATCGCTTACGAGCTGAGCGTCTCCGAAGCCACGATCAAGGCCCACGTCACGGCGATCTTTCGCAAACTGAATGTGCGGACCCGGACTCAGGCAGCGTTGCTCTTGCAACAACTTGAGTCAATTCCGAGCCACTAAACGGCTACCTGTTCACGCTTTTTTAACCTTGCTTCATCTAGCGTTCCCACTTCTATTCGATCAGTTGCCTACTCTATGTCTCCTTTCAAAGGCCAAACCGGCCTAAAACGCATCCTCAACGCCTCCGGATATTCGCTGGATGGCCTGCGCGCCGCTTTCACCGGTGAAGCGGCTTTTCGGCAACTGGTGTTGCTCAACGTCATCCTGATTCCGATTTCGTTCTTCTTGAACGTCAGCCGCGTCGAGCAGGCGTTGCTGATTGCCGTCTGCCTGTTGGCACTGATCGTCGAGCTGCTGAACTCGGCAGTAGAAGCGGCCATCGATCGCATTTCCCTCGAGTTGCACCCGCTGTCCAAGAACGCCAAGGACATGGGCAGCGCTGCTCAATTCGTGGCGTTGACCATGATCGCGCTGGTGTGGGCCGTCATCCTGCTTTAAGCAATGTTCGGCAGAACGATCTCGTCGCTGCGCTGGACCCCTGCGGTGAACGCGCGGCACAGGTCGAGGAATTCGCGCATCGCCGATGTCTGATATTTCTGTTTGTGCCAGATGAAATAGAATTGCCGCGCCAGGTCCAGGTCCGGGGTCTCCACCGGGACCAGGCTGCCACGGCGAATGGCATCGCGTAGCGCCAGCCGCGAAATACAACCAATCCCCAGTCCCGACTCCACGGCGCGCTTGATCGCTTCGGTATGTTCAAGCTCCAGGCGAATGTTCAGCGCACTGTGATGGTGGCGCATGGCCTGGTCGAAGGTCAGCCGTGTGCCAGAGCCTTGCTCTCGCAATATCCACGCCTCGTGACTCAGTTCCTCCATGGTCGCGATACCGCGTTTGGCCAGTGGATGCTGGGGCGCGCAAAACACCACCAGTTCATCCTCGACCCAACTCTGCACTTCGATATCCGGATGGCTGCAATCGCCTTCGATTAGACCCAGATCAATTTCATAGTGGGCCACTTGCTGCACGATATTGGCCGTGTTCTGCACGTGCAGCTTCACTTGGCTTTCCGGGTGGCGTTGCATGAAGCTGCCGATCAGCAGAGTGGCCAGGTAATTGCCGATAGTCAGGGTCGCGCCGACCGCCAACGAACCGAAACCGGTTTTGCCGTTGAGCAAGTCTTCGATTTCCTTGGACTGATCGAGCAGTGCCACGGCCTGTGGCAGCAGCTGCTTGCCGAGGGCGTTGAGGCTCAGCCGCTTGCCGGCGCGGTCGAACAGCTGGCAGCTGGACTGGCGCTCCAGTTCGGTGATCGAGGTGCTCGCCGCCGATTGCGACAGGTTGAGCAAGCCCGCAGCACGGGACACGCTTTCCTGCTGGGCGACGGCGACGAATACTTGAAGTTGACGGAGAGTAAATCGCATATCTATATAACCGATAACCCTTATCTTAATAATCCATTTAACAGATATTGTCTCTGCCTTTAGAATGCGATGCAATTGCGCACATCGATGGCGCAGGCAAAATCTCCAGGAGTCCCACGTACATGAGCAACATGAACCACGAGCGTGTCCTCAGTGTTCATCACTGGAACGACACTCTGTTCAGCTTCAAGTGCACCCGCGATCCGGGCCTGCGCTTCGAGAACGGTCAGTTCGTGATGATCGGCCTGCAACAGCCCAACGGCCGCCCGCTTATGCGTGCTTACTCGATTGCCAGCCCGAACTGGGAAGAGCATCTCGAGTTCTTCAGCATCAAGGTGCCTGATGGCCCGCTGACTTCCCAGCTGCAGCATCTGAAGGAAGGCGACGAGATCATCATCAGCAAAAAGCCTACCGGCACGCTGGTGCTGGATGACTTGAAGCCTGGCAAACATCTGTACCTGCTCAGCACCGGTACCGGTCTGGCGCCGTTCATGAGCGTCATCCAGGACCCGGAAACCTACGAGCGTTTCGAAAAAGTGATCCTGTGCCACGGCGTGCGTTACGTCAACGAAGTCGCTTACCGCGAGTTCATCACCGAGCACTTGCCGCAGAACGAGTTCTTCGGCGAGTCTTTGCGTGACAAGTTGATCTACTACCCGACCGTGACCCGCGAGCCGTTCGAGAACGAAGGTCGCCTGACCGACCTGATGCGCAGCGGCAAACTGTTCAGCGACATCGGCCTGCCTCCGATCAACCCGCAGGACGACCGCGCCATGCTGTGCGGCAGCCCGAGCATGCTCGACGAGACCAGCGAAGTGTTGAACAGCTTCGGCCTGAAAGTTTCGCCGCGGATGCGCGAGCCGGGTGATTACCTGATCGAGCGTGCGTTTGTCGAGAAGTAAGCAACAACTCTGATTTACCTGTGGGAGCGAGCCTGCTCGCGATGGCGGAGTGTCGGTCGACATCAATGTTGGCTGACAGACCGCATCGCGATCAGGCTCGCTCCCACAGTTGTTTCTGGTATTCAGACCTTTGCGGGAATGACTTCAAGGACTCGGATAATCCCGGCCTCTGGATAATGCCAACGCACATCCAGGTCCCAGAACTGCGCGCCATATTGCCGTTCAGGCGTAGGCGTCTGGTAAGCCGGGCGCGGATCTTGTGCCAAACACTGCTCGATCAATGCCACCAAGGGTTCGTCAAGGCGCTGAGCATGGCCATGAGCCTGTTGCAGCGCTGAGTCTGTCCACTGGACGGGAATCAGCTGTGGCGCGGCGCTGGCGATGCTGTTGGAGGCGCTGTCGATGATGTCGGCATAAGGTACGTAGGGTTTGATGTCGAGAATCGGCGTGCCGTCCAGCAGGTCGATACCGGATATCCACAGGCGATTGGCTTCCACCTTGTCGAGTTTGACCACGGATTGCCCGATGCCATTGGGTCGATGCGTGGCGCGGGTGGCGAACACGCCCATGGTTTTGTTGCCGCCGAGGCGAGGCGGGCGGACTTTCAGGCGAGGTTTTTCTTCCAGTGCCTGATGGAACAGGAACAGCAGCCAGACGTGACTGACCTGCTCCAGGCCCTGCACCGCATCACCCTGATCGAACGGCGCGACCAATTCCAGAACACCGCGAGCGGCCGGGGCCAGTTGCGGCTGGCGCGGGATGGCGAACTTCTCCTTGAAGCAGGAGCGCACGAAGCCGATGGGGGAAACGCTGTAGGTCATGGTCTGGATCGAAGCGGGGGAGAGGGTGGGCATGATAACCCGAGCGGCCACAGGATCGGTGGTGCCTGTCAGTCCGCCATCGCGAGCAGGCTCGCTCCCACAGTAGATCTATGGTGCTCAGGAGATCCAGTGTGGGCGCGAGCCTGCTCGCGATGGCCGCGCCGCCGATCTCAGAGACTGAACCCACCATCCAAAGGAATAATATTCCCTGTCATATACGCACCGGCCGTGCCCGCCAGGCTGATCGCCAAGGCAGCCATCTCTTCCTCCCGCCCCCAGCGCTTCATGGGAATCAACGCCGTGTCGTCCGCCAGCGCCTGTTCATCATTGCCGATATGCTGGGTCATCTTGCTCGGGAAACGTCCCGGTGCAATCACGTTGACGTTGATGTGCTGGCTCACCAGCTCCCGCGCCAGAATCCGCGACAATTGGTGTAAGGCAGCTTTACTTGGGCCGTAGGCATACGCCTGTTCACCAAAGGAAGAAATCCCCGCTACGGAGCCGATGTTGATGATCCGCGCCGGATTCGCCTCTGAACCGGCTTTTCGCAACAGCGGCAAAAACTGCTGAATGCAGTTGAACACCGACGTCACGTTCAGCTGCATCACCTTTTCCCAGCCTTTGATCGGGTAGCTTTCCAGCGGCGCACCCCAAGTGGTGCCAGCGTTGTTTACCAGAATATCCAGATGAGTGATCTGCTCGCCCAGACGCATAGCTAGCTCAAGAACGCCTTCTTCGGTCGCCAGGTTGGCCGCCACTCCGTGGCAATGCCCGAATGCGCTCAATTCGTCAGCCGTTTGCTGGCAGGCTTCAGCATCCCTGGCGCAGACGTACACGGTTGCGCCGGCTTCGACATAAGCCTTGGCGATCATTTTGCCGATACCACGGGTGCCGCCGGTCACCAGTGCGGTGCGGCCTTGCAGGGAAAAGTAGGGGTGCATGGCGAATCCTGAGAGCTGAGGGTTGATACACCCTAGTCGTCAGCCGCCGTCAGCGGAGCCACTATTTTTGCGAGGAATGGGGGGCCATTCGGCCCTGTAGGAGCTGTCGAGTGAAACGAGGCTGCGATCTTTTCTTGTCCACTTGAGTTCCAAGCGAAAGATCAAAAGATCGCAGCCTCGTTTCACTCGACAGCTCCTACAGAGTAGATCCGCGGCGGGGGCTTACTGCGGGCGAACGCGCAGGGTCAGGCCTTTGAGGAAGTTGCGCAGCAACTGGTCGCCGCAGGTGCGGTAGTTGGTGTGGCCGAACTTGCGGAACAGTGCGCTCAGCTCAGGCTTGGATACCGGAAACTCGGCAGCCTTGAGGATGGCGTGCATGTCGTCTTCTTTCAATTCGAAGGCCACGCGCAGTTTTTTCAGGATGATGTTGTTGGTCACCGGGATTTCAATCGGCTGCGGGGGACGGCTTTCGTCCTTGCCGCGCTTGAAGATCACCAGGCCATCGAGGAAGTGCGCCATGACATCGTCCGGGCAGCGGACGAAGCCTTCCTCGTCTTCCTCTTTCTTGTCGAGGTAAGTCAGCAGGTCGGCGAGGGTCACGTCCATGCCGCCGAGCTTGATGATCTCGATGACTTTCTTGTCGCTGATGTCCAGCATGTAGCGAACGCTGCGCAATACGTCGTTGTGAATCATGGTGTGCAATCCTGATATTCAGCAGTGGGTGCCGCATCAAACAGCGGCGCCGGAATGTGTGGCGGCGGGAGAAGCCTTAGAACTTCTCTTTGCCGGACAGGTAGCGCCATTGCCCCAACGGCACTTTGCCGATGGACACGCCGCCGATGCGGATGCGGCGGATGGCGACGACCTTCAGGCCAACGGCCTGGCAAAACAGGGCGATCACGCCCGGTTGCGGGTTCTTCATCGCAAAACGCAGGCGGTTTTCGTTCTGCCAGCTGGCTTTGACTGGCGGCAGTTCCTTGCCCTTGTAGGTCAGGCCGTGGTTCAGGCGGTTGAGGCCGTGAGCCACCATGTCGCCTTCGACCTCGACCACATACTCTTGCTCGATCTTGCTGGCATCGGCGGTGAGTTTGCGCAGGATCTTCCAGTCCTGGGTGAACACGAGCAAACCGCTGGCATTGGCCTGCAGGTCGGTGCTGGCGGTCAGGCGCAGGAAGTGGCCCTTGAGCGGGCGTTTGCTGAAGCGGTGTTCTTCGCTCAGCGTCTCGGCGCTCAGGGTAGCCATGGCGGTTTCCGCGTCCATGCCCACGGGTACGTTCAACAGAATGGTCACCGGTTCCGGTGCGGTGGCCTTGGCCTCTGGATCGAGTTCGACTTTTTGCGTGTCGACCTTGAACTGCGGCTCGTCGATGACTTCACCGTCCACGGTCACCCAGCCGCCCTCGATGAACAGCTCAGCCTCCCGACGGGAACAGCCGACGAGTTCGATGAGGCGTTTGGAGAGACGAATCGGGTCAGTCATGACAGGGCCGTAACAAAAAAGGGGTGGGCATTGTACCTGCCTGGCGCCGGTTAATCCCGGCTCCATTTGCGAGGTTCGGCTTTTTGTGGGAGCGGGCTTGCTCGCGAATGCGATTTATCAGTCAACATTGATGTTGAAAGTGATGGCCCTTTCGCGAGCAAGCCCGCTCCCACACTTGTTCTGTGTTGTGTCAGCCGTGCTTTGAGACCTGCTGACTTTGGCGCAAGCGCATGTGCAACAGCGGATAAGGCTGGCCCATGCCGTCAAATTCCGAGCGGCCAATCACTTCAAAGCCTTGTTTGAAATAGAACCCCAGTGCTTGTGAGTTCTGTTCGTTCACGTCCAGCGTATCTGCATTCATGTGTTCCAGGGCATAGCCTAGCAACTGTTTGCCCAGACCCTGGCCACGGTGAGCCGGATCGATGAAGAGCATTTCGACCTTGCCGGCGGCGACCCCGGCGAACCCGGTGATGCGCTGGCGCGGGTCTTTGGTGCAAATCAGCATCACGGCATCAAGGTAACGGGTCAGCACCAGGTCCTTGAGCAACAGGATGTAGCTGTTCGGTAGAAAATCATGGGTGGCGCGCACCGAGGCTTCCCAGACCCGAGCGAGTTCTTCGTAGTCACTTTGTTTCGGTGTATGGATGACCGAATGATGGCGCATGGCCGGGTGTCCTGTGTGCAATTGATTGTGCGAGTCCCTTCCCACAAAACGATAGACGTAAAAAAGCCCCGCATCTCGTCAAGAGAGCGGGGCTTTTGGTATTTTTTACGTCTAGATCTGTTCAGCCCACAGGTCGTATTCGTCGGCATCGGTCACTTTGCACCAGACTTTGTCGCCCGGCTTCAAGTTGCTGCCGTTGTCGATGAACACGTTACCGTCGATTTCCGGGGCATCGAAGAAGCAGCGGCCAACCGCGCCTTGCTCGTCGACTTCGTCCACCAGCACTTCGATTTCACGGCCGATGCGCATTTGCAGGCGCGCCGAGCTGATAGCTTGTTGGTGCGCCATGAAGCGGTCCCAACGGTCTTGCTTGACGTCGTCCGGCACGATCTCCAGGTCCAGGTCATTGGCGGGTGCGCCTTCGACCGGGGAGTACTGGAAGCAGCCGACGCGGTCGAGCTGGGCTTCGGTCAGCCAGTTCAGCAGGTACTGGAAGTCTTCTTCGGTTTCGCCGGGGAAGCCGACGATGAAGGTCGAACGGATGATCAGGTCCGGGCAGATTTCGCGCCAGTTCTTGATCCGCGCCAGGGTCTTGTCTTCGAAGGCCGGGCGTTTCATCGACTTCAATACTTTCGGGCTGGCGTGCTGGAACGGGATGTCCAGGTACGGCAGAATTTTGCCGGCGGCCATCAATGGGATCAGCTCGTCGACGTGCGGGTACGGGTAAACGTAGTGCAAGCGAACCCAGACGCCGAGCGTGCTCAGGGCTTCGCAGAGTTCGGTCATGCGGGTTTTCACCGGCGCGCCGTTCCAGAAACCGGTGCGATATTTCACATCAACGCCGTAGGCGCTGGTGTCCTGGGAAATCACCAACAGCTCTTTGACGCCGGCCTTGACCAGGCGCTGGGCTTCGTCGAGCACATCACCGACCGGACGGCTAACCAGCTTGCCGCGCATCGACGGGATGATGCAGAAGCTGCAGCTGTGGTTGCAGCCTTCGGAGATCTTCAGGTAGGCGTAATGGCGCGGGGTCAGCTTGATGCCTTGCGGTGGCACCAGGTCGATCAGCGGGTTGTGATCCTGACGCGGCGGCACGACGTCGTGCACGGCGTTGACCACTTGCTCGTACTGCTGCGGACCGGTCACGGCCAGCACGCTTGGGTGCACGTTACGAATGTTGCCTTCTTCGACGCCCATGCAGCCGGTCACGATGACCTTGCCGTTTTCCTTGATGGCTTCGCCGATCACTTCCAGGGATTCGGCCTTGGCCGAGTCGATGAAACCGCAGGTGTTGACCACCACGACGTCAGCGTCCTGATAGGTGGACACAACGTCATAGCCTTCCATGCGCAGCTGGGTAAGGATGCGCTCGGAGTCGACCAGTGCTTTGGGGCAACCCAGGGATACGAAGCCAACCTTTGGATTGGCCGGCGCAGGAGTGGTGGACATGTCTAACCTCGGTATTTGGGACGCCTCCAGCCGAAAACGGCAAGGCGACAGACGGGCACTTTGCGTGCCTCTGATCAAAAAGTGCGCAATTCTAGCGATGAGTCGCTCACTTGACCAGCTTTATGCAGGGAAATACGACGAGTGCTGCGCTATGCTTCGCGCCGTCAGGCTTTACCGTTTTTTTACAGTCAACAAAACGTCTGTAACGTAAAGTAAGAAAACGCATGCTGCACGACAAAGCATAGTGCTTCTTTCAAAGAAGCCCGGGTCTGGGAATCAGGAGTGGTGGATGGGTCAGGCAAGTAGTCAGGCGGCGGGTGCCGAGCATTCAGCGGCAAAGCCGATCGGCATGCTGGTCGCGGCGGTCGGGGTGGTTTATGGCGATATCGGCACGAGCCCGCTGTACACCCTCAAAGAAGTGTTTTCCGGTGCCTACGGCGTACCGGTCAACCATGACGGCGTGCTGGGGATACTGGCGCTGATCTTCTGGTCGCTGATCTGGGTCGTTTCGATCAAGTACATGATGTTTGTCCTGCGCGCCGACAACCAGGGCGAAGGCGGGATCATGGCCCTGACCGCGCTGGCCAGACGGGCGGCGGCGGGGCATCCGAAGCTGCGCACGTTGCTGGTGGTATGCGGGTTGATCGGTGCGGCGCTGTTCTATGGCGACAGCATGATCACCCCGGCGATTTCCGTGCTCTCGGCCATTGAAGGGCTGGGGCTGGCCTTTGATGGCATCGACCATTGGGTGGTGCCACTGTCGCTGATCGTACTGGTGGCGCTGTTCCTGATCCAGAGCCACGGTACTGCGCGCATCGGCATTCTGTTCGGGCCGATCATGGTCACCTGGTTTGTGGTGCTGGGCGCGTTGGGTGTCTACGGCATCATGCAGCACCCGGAAGTGTTGCAAGCGATGAACCCGGTGTGGGGCGTGCGTTTCTTCGTCGTGCACCCGGGCATGGGCGTGGCGATTCTCGGTGCGGTGGTGCTGGCGTTGACCGGCGCCGAAGCGCTGTACGCCGACATGGGCCACTTCGGCCGCAAGCCGATTGCCCGCGCCTGGTTCATCCTCGTGCTGCCGGCGCTGGTGCTGAACTACTTTGGCCAAGGCGCGCTGTTGCTCGGTGACCCGGAAGCGGCGCGTAACCCGTTCTATCTGTTGGCGCCAAGCTGGGCGTTGATTCCATTGGTAGGGTTGTCGACCCTGGCTACGGTGATTGCTTCGCAAGCGGTGATTTCGGGTGCATTCTCCCTGACCCGTCAGGCGATCCAGCTCGGCTACATTCCGCGCATGCACATTCGACACACCTCCAGCGCCGAACAAGGCCAGATCTACATTGGCGCGGTGAACTGGGCGCTGATGGTCGGTGTGATTCTGCTGGTGTTGGGCTTCGAATCCTCCGGTGCCCTGGCCTCGGCCTACGGCGTGGCGGTGACGGGCACAATGCTGATGACCACCATCCTGGTGTCGGCGGTGATGTTGCTGCTGTGGAAATGGCCACCGGTCCTCGCCGTGCCGGTGTTGCTCGGATTCCTGCTGGTGGACGGTCTGTACTTCGCCGCCAACGTGCCGAAAATCGTGCAGGGCGGCGCCTTCCCGGTGATCGCCGGTATCGCGCTGTTCGTGCTGATGACCACTTGGAAACGCGGCAAGCAACTACTGGTGGAGCGCATGGACGAAGGCGGGCTGCCTCTGCCGATCTTCATCAGCAGTATCGCCGTGCAACCACCGCATCGCGTACAAGGCACCGCCGTGTTCCTGACCGCGCGCCCGGATGCCGTGCCTCACGCGTTGTTGCACAACCTGCTGCATAACCAGGTACTGCACGAGCAAGTGGTGCTGCTGACCGTGGTGTATGAAGACATTCCGCGCGTGCCCACGACCCGGCGCTTCGAGGTGGAGTCCCATGGCCAGGGTTTCTTCCGGGTGATCCTGCATTTCGGCTTCATCGACGAACCGGACGTGCCGCAAGCACTGAAGTTGTGTCATCTCGATGACCTGGACTTCAGCCCGATGCGCACCACCTACTTCCTCAGCCGCGAGACGGTCATCGCCTCCAAGCTGGAAGGCATGGCGCGCTGGCGGGAAGGGTTGTTCGCCTTTATGTTGAAGAACGCTAACGGCAATTTGCGGTTCTTCAATCTGCCGTTGAACCGGGTGATTGAGCTGGGTACTCAGGTAGAAATGTAAGCCCAACAAAAAGCCCCCGTTGCCGTGAAGGTGGCGGGGGCTTTTTTGTGTCTGGGTTTTTCTTATGTTTCTCGTCTGCTGGCTTTGATCTATGTTCCGTCGACGCAATATTTTGCGATCACATAGGCGTGCATGCCGCACGATAGTGAGGGATAGGTGAGTATGGAGGCTGAGATCGACGTCGATGTGCAGCAGAAAATGCTCGATGAGCTTGAGGGGCTTCGGATTGAAGCTGCTGCCCGGGAGCGACTGATCGGTTTTGATCAAGCCACCGCGGTGAGTCACGATGACATGCGGGCTCGGTACACCCAGGAAGACTGACGGCGCGGTTCAGAAGGGACTGGAGTCCGTGGTTTTTTTGCAGCTCAGCAATTTCCTTTGGTGCATGAAGATCCCTGTGGGAGATTCTATGTTGCAGGGGAACCCTGCAGCCGTAAATTCGGCTGGTATTCGCTCTGGTTTTTCATGAGGGCGAATGCCACCCGAC
>NZ_JAVDUA010000019.1:0-133242 GCF_031456105.1 Pseudomonas sp. BE134
GATCCCATCCCGAACTCAGCAGTGAAACGATGCATCGCCGATGGTAGTGTGGGGTTTCCCCATGTGAGAGTAGGTCATCGTCAAGATTAAATTCCGAAACCCCTATCTGCGTATGCAGGTAGGGGTTTTGTTTTGTCCGCAGGAAAGTTCGTGCAGCATTACTGAGCAGCTCTTGGCTGTCACCGTCTCCCGACAATGCTAAGGTTCGGCCCTAGCATTTGTATTTTTCCAAGGAAGCTTTTATGCCGGACGCCACGTCGCTCAATGCTGCTTTTATGGTGGTTCAAAGCAACAGTTTGAATGAACTGCGCAGCCTGGTGATTAGCGTAATGCGGCGTTATCCACTGGCGCCCCTGGAAAATGAAATTGCTCTGGTGCAGAGCAATGGCATCGCGCAGTGGCTTAAGTTGGCACTGGCCGAAGATCCGGAAGAAGATGACATGGGCGGCTGCGGTATTGCTGCAGCTATTGACGTGCAGTTACCTGGTAGCTTCATGTGGCAGCTTTATCGCATGGTCCTTGGACGGGATGAAATCCCGGTCAAATCATTGCTCGATAAAGCTCCGCTGACTTGGCGTTTGATGCGCCTCCTTCCGCAACTGATCAACCAGCCACACTTCGAGCCGCTGCAACGCTTCCTGACCCATGACACTGATTTGCGTAAGCGCTATCAATTGGCTGAGCGACTGGCGGATCTGTTCGACCAATACCAGGTCTACCGGGCCGACTGGCTCGAAGACTGGGCAGAAGGTCGTCACCAACTCCGCAACGGCAGAGGCGAAGCCAAGCCCCTGGCCCCGGCGAACTGCTGGCAGGCGGAATTATGGCGAGCGCTGTTGCTGGATGTGGGTGAGGAAGGCATGGCGCAAAGCCGTGCCGGTGTTCATCAGCGGTTTATCGAACGCATCAACAGCCTCGACGTCGCCCCCAGCGGATTGCCTTCACGGGTGATCGTTTTCGGGATTTCTTCACTGCCCGCTCAAGCCCTCGAAGCACTTGCCGGACTGGCCCGTTTCAGCCAGGTTCTGCTGTGTGTGCATAACCCATGTCGTTACCATTGGGCCGACATCGTCGCCGATAAAGACCTGCTGCGGCATCAATACAAGCGTCAGGCCCGCAAAAGCGGAATGCCTGTTGTGCTCGATCCGCAAACGCTCCACCAGCATGCTCATCCGCTACTGGCTGCCTGGGGTAAACAGGGGCGGGACTACATCAATCTTCTCGACAGCTATGACGATCCCAACAGCTATAGCTCCGCATTTCGTGACGGACGCATTGACCTGTTCAGCGATACCCAGCCAAAGAATCTGCTCAATCAATTGCAGGACGACATTCTCGAGTTGCGTCCACTGAGCGAGACGCGAGACTGCTGGCCAGCCGTCGATCTGGAGCAGGACGAGTCGATCCGTTTTCACATCGCCCATAGTGCCCAGCGTGAAGTTGAGATCCTCCATGATCAGTTGCTCGCGCGCTTCAGTGCTGATCCGGACCTCAGGCCCCGCGACATCATCGTGATGGTCCCGGACATCGACAGTTATGCACCGCATATTCGCGCGGTATTCGGTCAGCTTGAGCGCCACGATCCACGTTTCATTCCGTTCACGCTGGCGGATCAAGGCCAGCGTGGTCGCGATCCCCTGCTGATTGCTGTCGAACACCTGCTCAAACTCCCCGATAGCCGTTTTCCCGTCAGTGAGATTCTCGACTTGCTGGACGTTCCTGCATTACGTGCCCGTTTTGGCGTTGAGGAGCGAGACCTGCCGACGCTGCATCGCTGGATCGAAGGTGCGGGCATTCGCTGGGGAATGAATGCCGAGCAACGAGCGGGTTTGGGATTGCCTGAAGCGCTGGAGCAAAACAGTTGGCGATTCGGCCTGCGCCGGATGCTGCTGGGTTATGCCGTGGGCAGCGCCAACGCGTGCGAAGGCATCGAGCCTTACGACGAAATTGGCGGTCTGGATGCCGCGCTCATCGGACCTTTGGTGGCCCTTCTGGATGCGCTGGAGATTGCCCACCAGGAACTGACTCAACCTGCACCGCCCAAACAGTGGGGTGTGCGTCTGCAAGCACTGGTGCAACTATTCTTCCAAGCCAGCAACGAGCACGACGACTACTTGCTGGCCCAGCTGGAAGAGTTACGCGAAACCTGGCTCGACACCTGTGAGTCCGTCGGTTTACAGGACGATTTGACGTTAACCGTGGTACGGGAAGCCTGGCTGGCCGGGCTGGATCAAGGCCGCCTGTCCCAGCGTTTTCTGGCCGGTGCAGTCAACTTCTGCACCTTGATGCCGATGCGGGCGATTCCGTTCAAACGGGTCTGTCTGCTGGGCATGAACGACGGCGACTATCCGCGTGCGCAACCACCGCTGGATTTCGATCTCATGGGCAGTGACTACCGTCCCGGTGATCGATCTCGCCGCGAAGATGACCGTTATCTTCTTTTGGAAGCACTGTTGTCGGCCCGGGATCAACTCTATATCAGCTGGGTTGGCCGAAGCATTCGGGATAACAGCGAACGCCCGGCCTCCGTGCTGATCGGCCAATTGCGGGACCATCTCGCCAGCGGCTGGCGACTGCGCGATGAGGGCAAGGACCTGCTAGAGGCCATGACTCAGGAACACCCATTGCAACCTTTCAGCGCTCGCTACTTTCATGAAGGTGACGCGCTTTTCAGCTATGCCAATGAGTGGCAGGTACTTCATCGCGTCACTGATCAGGTGGCTGACGGTGAAGTACTTGAGGCTTACGTGCAGGAGGAGCCGCTGAGCCTCGGTCAATTGCAGGATTTCGTGCGCAATCCCGTGCGACATTTTTTCAGCCAGCGGCTCAAGGTATTTTTCGAAGCGGCTGAAGTGCCGTTAGCCGATGAAGAACCATTTGTCCTCGATGCGCTGCAACGCTATACCCTCAGCGACAGTCTGCTTGCAGCGGCTCTGGGACGCATTGAACACGCCGATCAGGCACTTGAAGACCAGGCCACACGCTTGCAAAACAGTGGGCTGTTGCCCATGGCCGGTTTCGGCGAATGCCTTCAGCGTGAGTTGATCGAACCGCTGCCGGATCTGGTGCGGCGTTATCAACAACTCCTGGCGTTATGGCCGACACCGCTTACCAGCGCTCTGCCGGTGAATCTTGAATTGGAAGGACTGCGTCTGGAAGGTTGGCTCAGTGGTCTGCACCAGCGTGCAGACGGAGGTTTGCTGTCGGTCACGACCATCCCCAATAGCATTGGCTCAATTAAAACCCGCAAATGGCATCGCTTGACGCGTCCTTGGGTCAATCACCTGGTTGCCTGCGCCAGCGGCATACCGATAACCACCGGGCTGGTGGCCAGCGACGACAGCCTGCTACTGGAGCCGCTGGAGAAGGGCGCCGCACTTGAAATCCTGGGGCATCTCCTGCAAGCCTGGCGCGCCGGCATGCGTCAGCCACTGCCGATTGCAGTAAAAACCGCCTTCGCCTGGCTTGGCCAGACCGATCCGCTGAAAGCCGAAGCCGCTGCCCGGAAAGCCTATGAAGGCGATGGTCAGACTACTGATGGAGAGCGCCGCGAAAGCCCTGCACTCACCCGGCAGTTTGCTGATTACGATGCACTGCTCGCTGACGAAACATTCCCCGACTGGTGCAACGCGTTGTACAAACCGATGCTTGAAGCCCCCTGGCGTTCACTGACCAGCGAGGAGGCTCGTTGATGACCACAAAAACGCCTCTGGCGCTGGCATTCCCCCTGCGCGGCAGCCAACTGATCGAAGCCAGCGCCGGGACCGGCAAGACCTTCACCATTTCCGCGCTTTATCTGCGCCTTGTACTGGGTCACGGGAATGACGCGAGTGGTTACGGGCGTGAACTGTTGCCGCCGCAAATCCTCGTTGTGACCTTCACCGATGCGGCCACCAAAGAGTTACGTGAACGTATACGTACACGCCTGGCCGAAGCCGCGCGGTTCTTCCGTGAGGAGACGACGGCGCCGGATGGCCTGATTGCCGAACTGCGTGATCAGTACGACCCCCAACAGTGGTCAGGTTGTGCAAATCGTCTGGACATCGCCGCGCAATGGATGGATGAGGCAGCCGTCTCAACCATCCACAGTTGGTGTCAGCGCATGCTGCGTGAGCATGCGTTCGACAGCGGCAGCTTGTTTACCCAGACCCTGGAAACCGATCACAGCGATTTGTTGGGCGAAGTCCTGCGCGATTACTGGCGATTGTTTTGTTACCCGATGCAAGGCGATGCGCTGAATTGGGTGCGCAACAATTGGGGCGGTCCGGCGGCATTGCTGCCGCGCGTGCGCGGTTTGTTCGCCAGCGAGCGCGACAGTGTTGAAGGAAAAGAACCGGCAGAGCTGATCAACGAATGTTTGCAGGAGCGACGTAGCGCGCTGCTCGAACTCAAGATGCCTTGGCGCCAATGGGCGGACGAGCTGCTGCTCATCTGTCATCAAGGCGTAACGAGCAAGAGTGTCGACGGTCGAAAAATGCAGGCGCGCTACTTCGAGCCCTGGTTCGAAAAAATCAAAGCCTGGGCCGAAGATGAAGCACTTGAGCAACTGGACATCGGCACCGGCTTCATTCGTCTGACGCCCGATGGCATGGCCGAAGCCTGGAAGGGCGAAGCACCCCGTCATCCAGGATTGGAGGCGATGCCCGGTCTCAAGGCCAGCCTCGACGGACTGCCGACCCCCGATGCTGCCGTTCTGCAACATGCCGCCCATTGGGTTGGAACACGCTTCGAGGAAGAAAAACGCCGCCGCGCGGAGATGGGCTTCGATGACATGCTGCTGCGCCTGGATGCCGCCTTGCAATCCGAGGGTGGTGAGCGCTTGGCGACCTTGATTCGTGAGCAGTTCCCGGTCGCGTTGATCGACGAGTTCCAGGACACCGACCCGGTGCAATACCGGATCTTCGAAAGCATCTATCGCATCGAGGACAACAATCCGGAATGCGGCTTGTTCCTCATTGGTGACCCGAAGCAGGCGATCTATGCTTTTCGTGGCGCCGACATTTACACCTACCTGCGCGCCCGTCAGGCCACTACCGGTCGACTGCATACGCTGGGCACAAATTTCCGCTCCAGCCACGGCATGGTCAGTGCGGTGAATCATGTTTTCGAACGCGCCGAGTCTCGTGAGCTGGGGCGCGGAGCCTTCCTGTTTCGGGAAAAAAATGGCGAAAACCCCGTGCCGTTTCTACCCGTCGAGTCCCAGGGCCGTAAAGAGGTTTTGCGCGTAGAGGGGGAAGTGGTCCCGTCCCTGAATATCTGGCATTTGTCCGCAGAGCAACCCCTGTCCGGTGCTGTGTACCGACAACAACTGGCTGCTGCCTGCGCCAGTGAAATCACGGCACTGCTCAACGGTGGACAGCAAGGGCGGGCGGGGTTTGTCGAGGCTGGCAAGGACTTCAGAGGTCTGCTCCCGGCGGATATCGCGATCCTTGTCCGCGATGGCAAAGAAGCTCAAGCGGTGCGAGGCGAACTCTCGGCCCGAGGTGTGCGTAGCGTTTATCTGTCGGACAAGGACTCGGTGTTCGCCGCACAAGAAGCTCACGATGTGCTGACCTGGCTCAAGGCCTGTGCCGAGCCCGATGTCGAGCGGCCTCTGCGAGCCGCGTTGGCCTGCATCACGCTGAATCTGTCGCTGGCTGAACTGGAGCGTTTGAATCAGGACGAGCTGGCCTGGGAAGCTCGGGTCATGCAATTCCGTGGCTATCGCGAACTCTGGCGCAAGCAAGGTGTGCTGCCGATGCTGCGACGTTTGCTGCATGACTTCCAGCTCCCGCAGGCATTGATTGCGCGCAGCGACGGTGAGCGAATACTGACCAATCTGCTGCACCTGTCCGAATTGCTGCAGCAGGCAGCGGCCGAGCTCGACGGCGAGCAGGCGCTGATTCGTCATTTGTCCGAGCATCTGGCGTTGTCCGGTCAGGCCGGCGAAGAGCAGATCCTGCGCCTGGAAAGCGACGAACAACTGGTCAAGGTTGTGACCATTCACAAGTCCAAGGGCCTTGAGTATCCCTTGGTGTTCCTGCCTTTCATTTGTTCGGCGAAACCGGTGGATGGCAGTCGTCTGCCGCTGCATTACCACGACGAAAACGGCAAGGCTCAGGTGACCCTCAAGCCGACTGCCGAGTTGATTGCCCTGGCCGATGATGAGCGTCTGGCCGAGGATCTGCGCTTGCTGTATGTCGCCCTGACTCGCGCGCAACATGCGTGCTGGCTCGGCGTGACGGATCTCAAACGCGGCAATAACAGCAGTTCGGTGTTGCACCTGTCGGCGTTGGGTTACTTGTTGGGGGGCGGATTGCCATTGGCCGAAACGGTAGGCTTGAAGCGCTGGCTGGAAGACTTGCAGCAGGACTGCCCCACGCTGACCTACGCTGAAATGCCGTCAGCCACCGCCGAGCACTACCGGCCGCCGCAAAATCAGGCGACCTTGCTCGCGCTGCGCGTCCCCAAACGCAAGGCCAGTGAAAACTGGTGGATCGCCTCGTACAGTGCCCTGCGCATTGGTGACCGTTTGAGTGTGGGCAGTGACGAAGCGCCGGAAAGCCCGCAAGCGCAAAAGCTCTTCGACGATGAACGCCTTGATCCGCACGCTCCACGAGAAGTGGCGGCCGGTGGCGGTGATATCCATCGATTCCCCCGAGGCCCCAACCCCGGCACCTTTCTCCATGGTTTGCTGGAATGGGCCGGCGACGAAGGTTTTGCCGCCACCCCACAAGCGGTAGAAGACGCGATTGCCCGACGCTGCAACCGCCGTGGCTGGGAAGGCTGGATCACCACGCTGAGCGATTGGCTGCAACATTTACTCAAGTCGCCACTGCACCTCGGCAGTGGGTCGGCACCGGTGATTTTCGAGCAACTGACCCAGTACCGCGTCGAGATGGAGTTCTGGTTTGCCAGCCATAAAGTCGACGTGCTCAAACTGGATGAACTGGTGTGCCAACACACCCACAACGGCGTTGCCCGAGTGGCGGCCGAACCGGTCTTGCTCAACGGCATGTTCAAGGGCTTTATCGACCTCACCTTCGAGCACGAAGGTCGCTACTACGTTGCCGACTACAAATCCAACTGGCTGGGTGTTGATGACGCGGCCTACACCGAACCGGCCATGGAGCAGTCGATTCTCGACAACCGCTATGACCTGCAATATGTGTTGTACCTGCTCGCCTTGCACCGGCAACTCAAGGCGCGGCTTGTCGACTACGATTACGACCGGCATGTCGGCGGTGCGGTCTACCTGTTCCTGCGGGGTTCGCGTGCCGCCACCCAAGGTGCGTATTTCGCCCGTCCACCCAAAGAACTGATCGAGCGACTGGACCGTATGTTCCAGGGCAAGCCAGAACCGAAGGCCGAACCCGCGTGGGAACAGGGAGTACTGCTATGAGTCGCACCTTCGCCGATTTGCTGCCCACACCCTTGGCGGCCGAAAGCCTGGCGGAACTGGCGCCGTTGAGTCGTGCCGATGACCTGCTGCTGTTACTGACGCGCTGGGTTGAACGCGGCTGGTTGCGAGCGCTGGACAAGGCCTTTGTCGCCTTCCTCCACGAACTCGCCCCCGACGATGATCCGTTGGTGTTGCTCGCTGCTGCGCTGACCAGTCACCAACTGGGCCACGGTCATGTGTGTCTGGATCTGTTCGAGACGCTGAAAGAACCGGATTTCGCCCTGTCGCTGCCCCCTGAAGGTGATCTGCACAGTAGTGGCGCGATGGTATTGCCTTCGCAATTGCTGGAAGCGTTGGACGGTGCCCATTGGTGCAAGGTATTGGCCTCCAGCAATCTGGTGGCGCTGGCCGCAGACGGTCGTGAATCCGCGCAATCTCGGCCTCTGGTTTTATCCGGCAAGCGCCTGTACCTGCGCCGCTACTGGGCTTACGAAAGACGCATCGACGATGCCTTGCGCCTGCGCTTGGCTGAACACGAAACGACGCCGGATGATTTACCCCAACGATTGACCGGTTTGTTCGGTTCCGCCAAAACCGGTGAAGTGATCGACTGGCAGAAACTCGCCTGTGCCCTGGCCACTCGCAGTGCGTTCAGCATCGTGACCGGCGGCCCGGGAACCGGCAAGACCACCACCGTCGTGCGTTTGCTGGCCTTGCTCCAGGCGCCCGCCGTGGAAGCCGGCAAACCCCTGCGCATCCGGCTTGCCGCACCCACCGGGAAAGCGGCGGCCCGGCTCACGGAGTCGATCAGCCAACAGGTCCGGACCCTGGCCGTCACCGAGTCGGTTCGCGGCCAGATCCCCTCTGATGTCACCACCGTGCACCGTTTGCTGGGTAGTCGTCCCGGCACACGACACTTCCGCCATCACGCGGGTAATCGATTGCCACTGGATGTGCTGGTGGTGGACGAAGCATCGATGATCGACCTGGAAATGATGGCCAACCTGCTGGACGCGATGCCGGCCCACGCGCGGTTGGTGTTGTTGGGGGATAAGGATCAGCTGGCATCGGTGGAGGCCGGCGCTGTTTTGGGCGATTTGTGCCGGGATGCCGAGGCGGGTTGGTACAGCCCGCAGACTCGCCAGTGGCTGGAAGCGGTCAGTGGTGAAAGCCTGGAGGCCAGTGGTTTGCAGGCCGACACCCTGGGCACTCATCCACTCGCCCAGCAAGTGGTCATGCTGCGCCATTCGCGCCGGTTCGGTGAGGGCAGCGGCATTGGACAATTGGCGCGCTGGGTCAACCAGCAACAACCTGAACACGCCCGCAAGTTATTGGCCGCTCGAAGCCACGACGATGTGTTTTCCCTGCCGCTCAAGGGTGAGCAAGACCGGGCGCTGGAGCGCTTGTTGCTCGAAGGCCATGGTGAAGGGCCGCAAGGCTATCGCCACTATTTGAATATTCTGCGCAGGCTGCGGCCAGCGCTCGACAGCCCGCTCGACGATGCAGGCTGGACCGAATGGGCGCGAGAGGTGTTGCAAGCCTTCGACGCTTTCCAGTTGCTGTGTGCCGTCCGTAAAGGGCCATGGGGCGTGGAGGGGTTGAATCAGCGAGTGACCGCCGCGTTGCTCAAGGCCCGACTGATCGACAGCGATCAGCAGTGGTACGAAGGGCGCCCCGTGTTGATGACCCGTAACGACTATGGCCTGGGGTTGATGAACGGCGACATCGGCATCGCCCTCAAACTGCCGGAACGTGAGGGACCCGACGCCGGCAAACAGGTGCTGCGCGTGGCGTTCCCACGCAATGATGGTCAGGGCGGCGTACGTTTTGTCCTGCCGAGTCGGCTCAACGATGTCGAAACCGTCTATGCCATGACCGTGCACAAATCCCAGGGCTCGGAATTTGCCCATACCGCGCTGATTCTGCCGGACGCCCTGAACCCGGTGCTCACCAAGGAACTGATCTACACCGGGATCACCCGGGCCAAGCACTGGTTCACCTTGATCGAGCCACGTGCCGGCGTCTTCGAAGAGGCCGTGCGGCGCAAGGTCAAGCGCTTGAGCGGGTTGATGCTGGAGCTCGAAGAGGGGATTGCACCAAGCCCTTGACGCCAGATTGCCCCTTTTCCACTACACTGTTGATGACATCTGTTTCCTGCATTGGAGACGCGCAGCATGGCTGAGGAAGGCAAGCAATCGATCACTATCAAGGCTATGGCCTACTTGGCTGGCGGCTTTCTTGTCGTCTTGGTATCTGCCACGAAGCTACTGGACACTTACTTCGAGATGACGCTGTTGCCTGACGCCAAAGTCTGGTTGTTAGGTGTGTGGGACTGGCTGCTGTTAGAAACGGCAATGCCGAATTGGTCACTGCTGATGATTACCGTGGCTTTAACCAGCATTGTGACTGTAGCGTTTTACTACTACCGCACCGCTGACGAACCCTACAGCGAGTTACATGAGATAGAGCGAAAAATTTACAAAACCAACAACCCTCAGTTTCCACGGTTGACCGATAACCAAACGCTGCTGATGGAAGCTTTGGCCTATCATGCAAACTTCAGAAAGGTTGCAAATCTAGACTCCATTTGCAAACTTGTCTCGCTCGGCAAGTTGGAAGTTGAGGACGGTCTAAAGCAACTACAAGTTAAACGTCTTGTGAGGCAAAAAGTAACCCGGGGTACGTTCGGTGCCACCATTTTCGAACTTACCCTGGCAGGTAAGGACTATGCGTTAGAGCGACTTGAGTTAACGTAATAGAACACCGGACACCTATTTACGTTACGGTTCCGCTACCTGATTCCGTGAAGATTCTTAGTCGGCAAACAACATCTCCCGGCTTTCCCCCATCAACAGGCCCTGATTCTGTTCAGTGACCGAGCGGATGTAATCCCACAACAAGGTGATCCGCTTGAGCTTGCGCAGGTCTTCGCGGCAGTACATCCAGAATTGCCGCGTAATGTTGATCTCTTGCGGCAACACCGGCAGCAGCCGTAGGTCCTGAGCCGCGAGGAAGCACGGCAGAATTGCAAGCGACCGCCCTTGCTGCGCCGCCACGAATTGCGCGATCACGCTGGTGCTGCGCAAATTGGCGCTGGCGCCGGGCAGCACATTCGCCAGGTACAACAGCTCTGAGCTGAATGCCAGATCGTCGACATAACTGATGAATGAATGCTTGCCCAAGTCTGCCGGGCGGCGGATGGGTGGGTGTTTGTCCAGATAGTCCTGGGTCGCGTAGAGCTGTAATTTGTAGTCGCAGAGTTTGCAGCAGACGTACGGGCCATGCTCCGGGCGCTCCAGGGCGATGACGATGTCCGCCTCGCGCTTGGACAGGCTGATGAAGTGCGGCAGCGGCAGGATGTCCACCGAGATCGCCGGATAGGCGTCGACGAAATGGCTCAGCTGCGGGGTGATGAAAAAGCTGCCGAAGCCTTCGGTGCAGCCCATGCGCACATGCCCGGATAACGCGACCCCGGACCCCGAAACCTGCTCGCAAGCCATATGCAGCGTGCTTTCAATCGACTCGGCATAACCGAGCAACCGCTGGCCTTCGGCGGTCAGGACAAAACCGCTGGTCCGGGATTTCTCGAACAGCAACGTGCCCAACGCCGCTTCCAGCGAGCTGATACGCCGCGACACGGTGGTGTAGTCGACCGCCAGGCGCTTGGCTGCGGTGCTGGCCTTGCGGGTGCGGGCGACTTCAAGGAAAAACTTGAGGTCATCCCAGTTCAGCGAGCCTAAAGACGTGATGTTTTTTTGCATGATGGACCGGCTTTTATGTGCGTTCTTATTAGAAGTTTGCACATCTATACTCCAAAAACAGCCCCATAACCAATTCGCAACACACGTCTCATCACAAGGCGACTTTCTCGCCTTGGCTCCCAAGATAAAAACAAGCATCCGGAGACCCACATGAACGCATCGCTCACGCCTAACGAAACCACCGTGCAGAAGGTCAAGCTGTTGATCGACGGCCAGTGGGTCGAATCCAAGTCCACCGAGTGGCATGACATCGTCAACCCGGCGACTCAGCAAGTGTTGGCCAAGGTGCCGTTTGCGACCACCGAAGAAGTCGACGCCGCGATCAGCGCTGCCCATCGTGCCTTCCAGACCTGGAAGCTGACGCCGATCGGCGCGCGGATGCGCATCATGCTCAAGCTCCAGGCGCTGATTCGTGAACACTCCAAGCGTATCGCCGTGGTGCTGAGTGCCGAACAGGGCAAAACCATCGCCGACGCTGAAGGCGACATTTTCCGTGGCCTGGAAGTGGTCGAGCACGCCTGCTCCATCGGCAGCCTGCAAATGGGCGAGTTTGCCGAGAACGTGGCCGGCGGTGTCGACACCTACACCCTGCGTCAACCCATCGGCGTGTGCGCGGGCATCACCCCGTTCAACTTCCCGGCGATGATTCCGCTGTGGATGTTCCCCATGGCCATCGCCTGCGGCAACACCTTCGTGCTCAAACCGTCCGAACAGGACCCGATGTCGACCATGCTCCTGGTGGAACTGGCCATCGAGGCCGGCGTTCCGGCGGGCGTCCTTAACGTCGTGCATGGCGGCAAGGAAGTGGTTGACGCACTCTGCACGCACAAAGACATCAGGGCGGTTTCCTTCGTCGGCTCGACCGCCGTCGGTACTCACGTCTACGACCTGGCCGGCAAGCACGGCAAGCGCGTGCAATCGATGATGGGCGCGAAGAACCACGCCGTGGTGCTGCCGGATGCCAATCGCGAACAAGCGCTGAATGCCCTGGTCGGCGCCGGTTTTGGCGCAGCGGGTCAACGCTGCATGGCCACCTCCGTGGTGGTATTGGTGGGCGCGGCCAAGCAATGGCTGCCGGACTTGAAAGCGCTGGCGCAGAAACTGACCGTGAATGCCGGCAGCGAGCCAGGCACCGATGTCGGCCCGGTGATCTCGAAAAAAGCCAAGGCGCGCATTCTCGATCTGATCGAAAGCGGCATCAAGGAAGGCGCCAAACTGGAACTGGACGGTCGCGAGATCACGGTTCCGGGTTACGAGAAGGGCAACTTCGTTGGCCCGACCTTGTTCTCCGGCGTGACCACCGACATGCAGATCTACACCCAGGAAATTTTTGGCCCGGTGCTGGTGGTGCTGGAAGTGAATACGCTCGACGAAGCGATTGCGCTGGTCAACGCCAACCCGTTCGGCAACGGTACAGGCCTGTTCACCCAGAACGGTGCGGCGGCGCGCAAATTCCAGAACGAAATCGACGTCGGTCAGGTTGGCATCAACATCCCGATTCCTGTGCCAGTCCCGTTCTTCAGTTTCACCGGTTCGCGCGGCTCCAAGCTCGGCGACCTCGGCCCGTATGGCAAGCAAGTGGTGCAGTTCTACACTCAGACCAAGACCGTCACCAGTCGCTGGTTCGATGACGACAGCGTCAACGACGGTGTGAACACCACCATCAACTTGCGTTAAGGAGCCGGACATGAAAATCGCTTTTATCGGTCTCGGCAACATGGGCGCCCCGATGGCGCGCAACCTGATCAAGGCGGGTCACGCCTTGCGTCTGGTTGATCTGAACAAAACCGTGCTGGCAGAGCTTGAGCAACTGGGCGGCAGCATCAGCGCTTCGGCCCGTGAAGCGGCGCAAGGCGCGGAACTGGTGATCACTATGCTCCCGGCCGCTGTACATGTGCGCAGCGTGTGGCTGGGTGAAGACGGCGTTCTCGCCGGTATCGGCCAAGGTGTACCGGCCGTGGATTGCAGCACCATTGATCCACAGACGGCGCGCGATGTAGCCGCCGCGGCTGCCAAGCAAGGCGTGGCCATGGCCGATGCGCCAGTCTCTGGCGGCACCGGCGGTGCAGCCGCCGGCACGTTGACGTTTATGGTCGGCGCCACCCCGGAACTGTTCGCCACCCTGCAACCGGTGTTGGCGCAAATGGGCCGCAACATCGTCCATTGTGGTGAAGTCGGCACCGGGCAAATCGCCAAGATCTGCAACAACCTGCTGTTGGGGATTTCCATGGTTGGCGTCAGCGAAGCCATGGCGCTGGGTGATGCCCTGGGAATCGACACGACTGTGCTGGCCGGGATCATCAACAGTTCCACCGGGCGTTGCTGGAGTTCGGAGATGTACAACCCATGGCCGGGCATCGTCGAAACGGCGCCGGCCTCGCGCGGTTATACCGGAGGCTTCGGTGCTGAACTGATGCTCAAGGATCTGGGGCTGGCCACGGAAGCGGCTCGTCAGGCGCACCAGCCGGTGGTGCTCGGCGCGGTGGCCCAGCAGTTGTATCAGGCGATGAGCCTGCGCGGGGAAGGGGGCAAGGACTTCTCGGCGATCATCAATAGCTATCGCAAACCGCAGTAAAAGAGCGGCTGCGAGAAGCCTGCATTGAAATGAAGACCTGTGGGAGCGAGCCTGCTCGCGAAGAGGGTGTGTCAGTCGACATAGATGTTGGATGACACACCGCATTCGCGAGCAGGCTCGCTCCCACAGTGACTGCATTTATCTGGAGACATTTACCGGGAGATCACATCGTGTGATCTCCCGGTTTTTTGCATCAGGCAAACACGAAATACTTGCGCACGGTTTCAACCACCTCCCACGTGCCTTTCATTCCCGGCTCGATGACGAAAATGTCGCCGGCACGCAAATGGATCGGCTCCTTTCCTTCGGGGGTGATGATGCAGTAGCCCTCGCGGAAATCGCAGTATTCCCACTTCACGTATTCGACATACCACTTGCCCGGCGTGCAGATCCAGGTACCCATGATCTTGCTGCCGTCTTCACTGGTGTAGGCGTTGAGGTTGACGGTGTGCGGGTCGCCTTCGAGTTTTTCCCATTTGCAGGCGTCAAGCACCGGCAGTGGATGAGTATCGCGAAGGACAGTAATCGGTGCGGTCATGTGGACTCCGGGCAGTGGGTTCAGGAACTGAAGTCGCACCCTATAGCGCCCGTGCACCGGTCAGTTGTCTGAACTCGACATCGAGGTGTCCAGAAACGCTCGATCCCGCGACTAAAGGGTCAAGGCGTGTAACAAGGCCTTCGCATAGCCGGGCAGCGCTTCAAAGTCCCGGGCGCAGAGCAGCAGTTTGCGTTGCGCCCAAGGTTCTTGCAGATCCCTGCACTTGAAAGGTGGTTCCCCCGGCCAGCGCTCGACGGCGGCCAGGGGCACGATTGCCATCCCGGCACCGCGGGCGACCATGCGCATCACGCCCTCGAAACCGTCAGTGCGGATGCGGATTTGCAGGCGTGAGCCGATGTGCAGGGCCTGTTCTTCGAGGTACACCGCGAGGGCGCTGTTGGCGTTCAGTCCTATGTAATGGTGGTGCAGGGTGTCGCTGAAACTTAAGGATTCACTGTCGGCCAACGGGTGATCTCGCGGCAGTATCAGCACCAGCGGATCGTCGCGAAAGGCGCGGGTCTGCAAGTCATCGGTGTCCACGGCGTCGGATACGATGCCGAGGTCTGCCGCGCCCTGGCGCAAGGCGTGGGTGATGCGCGCGCTGGGCAGCTCTTGCAGATCGATGTCGAGGTTTGGGTGTTCGTGCAGAAAGTCGGCGAGCAGCTCCGGCAGGTACTCGGTGATCGCCGTGGTATTGCACAACAGCCGCACCTGACCTTTGACGCCCTTGGCGTATTCGGCCAGGTCCTGTTGCATGCGTTCGGCTTGTTGCAGCAGCGCCCGGGCGTGTTTCGCCAAGGCTTTGCCCGCCGAGGTCGGCGTGACACCGCGCCGGCCACGCAGCAGAAATTCGATGCCGAACGAAGCCTCCATGGTGCGGATTCTCGCACTCGCTGCTGCCAGTGACAGATGACTGCGCGCGGCACCGGCGGTGATGTTGCCGCTGTCGAGGATGTTCAGGTAGAGGCGCAGGTCGGTCAGGTCGAAGTGCATGCTTAGTCCCAAGCTCGTTCCCACGCTCTGCGTGGGAATGCCTCAATGGACACTATGCGTCCGCTTCGGCAAGTGACGCGGAGCGTCACGGGCTGCATTCCCACGCAGAGCATGGGAACGATCAAGTCTCAGCCTCTTGCTTTGAAAGAGGCTGCCTCAGTATATGGCAGATTTTCACGAGGCCAATCCAGGCTCAGGATAGCCCCATGAATACACTCGCCGCGTTCTATCAAAACCTCGGACTAGCCTTATCTTTGCTGGTCATCGTCACCTTCATGCTGGCCGGTATCATCAAAGGGGTCATCGGCCTCGGCTTGCCAACCATCGCCATGGGGCTGCTGGGGCTGGCTATGGCCCCGTCGCAGGCTGCCGCGCTGTTGATCATCCCGGCAACGCTCACCAATGTCTGGCAATTGGCATTTGGTGGACATTTACGCGGGTTGATCAAGCGTCTATGGCCAATGCTGCTGGCCATCTTCTTCGGCACCGGCGTGGGCACGCTCTGGATCGGCATGGCCGGAGGTCATTGGGTGGTACGGGGGTTGGGCGCTGCGTTGTTGCTCTATTCGCTGAGTGGTTTGTTCCTGCCAACCTTGCGCGTGGGCAGTCGTACCGAAGACTGGCTCGGTCCGCTGTGCGGCGTACTGACAGGCGTCATCACCTCGGTCACTGGCGTCTTTGTGATTCCGGCTGTGCCTTATCTGCAAGCGCTCGGTTTGAGCAAGGACGAACTCGTGCAGGCGCTGGGCTTGTCGTTCACCGTTTCGACCCTGGCGCTGGCGGCCGGCCTTTGGTGGCGCGACGCCCTGGGTGGAGGTGAGTTGAGCGCGTCGTTGCTGGCGCTGATCCCGGCAGTGCTCGGCATGTGGCTGGGCCAATGGCTGCGTCAGCGGATCAGCGCCGCATTGTTCAAGCGTGTGTTCCTCATCGGCCTCGGCGTGCTCGGCGGCCACTTGCTGATCAGCGGATAGCGGACGACGGGCTGAGCATGTCGATGGCGCGGATTTCGAAGTCCCGTTCCAGGTATTCATCACGCTGTTCGAGAAAGTGCTTCATATGCGGCAGGTTCGAGTGCACGTCCAAGTGGGCCTGGGACTGCCAGATCTCGTAGAAGATAAACAGCGTCGGGTCGTGTTTGTCGCGCAGCATGTGGTACTCGATGCACCCGGGCTCGGCGCGGCTCGCTTTCACATAGCCGCGGAAAAACGCTTCGAAGGCGTCGGATTTTTCCGGGCGCGTCTTGGCGTGCAGGATGAAGCCTTGCAATTCACTCATCAGAAACCTCCTCAAATTAAGAATCGGCGCAAGTCTATGGCAACAATCACCTATTGATTCGTGCGTATTGGTCAAAAGGTTTTTGCGCATTCGGGGCTTATTCCGCGCGAAGCCAATCGCTAACCTGCCGCCATCCAATTTCTGACCTTCCGAGATTTCTCATGAAAAAAGTCCTGTTGCTCAATGGCGGCAAAAAATTCGCCCACTCTGACGGCCGCTACAACGCCACCCTGCATGAAGCCGCGTTGAGCGTATTGGACCGTGGCGGCCTGGATGTGAAAGCCACCTTCATCGACGAGGGGTATGACGTCGCCGAAGAAGTCGCCAAATTTCTGTGGGCCGACGTGATCATTTATCAAATGCCGGGCTGGTGGATGGGCGCGCCGTGGACCGTGAAAAAGTACATCGACGAAGTTTTCACCGAAGGTCATGGCAGCCTCTACGCCAGTGATGGCCGCACCCGTTCCGATGCGTCGCAGAAGTACGGCAGCGGCGGACTGGTGCAGGGCAAGCAATACATGTTGTCGCTGACCTGGAACGCGCCGCAGCAAGCGTTCGACGATCCGACCGACTTCTTCGAGGCCAAAGGCGTGGACGCGGTGTACTTCCCGTTCCACAAGGCCAACGAGTTCCTTGGCATGACCGGGTTGCCGACATTCCTCTGCGTGGACGTGATGAAGCGCCCGAACATTGAAGCCGATGTGGCGCGCTATGAGCAGCATTTGACCGAGGTGTTTGGCCTGTCCGCGTGAGGTTCCATTTGCCCCGCATCCAGCTACTATCAAGCCAGTTTTTGAATGAGGGGCCGCTGTGAAAGCCAGATCCGATGAGTTGCAGATTTTCGTCTGCGTGATTGAGTGCGGGTCGATTTCCGCGGCGGCCGAACAGGTCGGGCAAACCCCCTCGGCGGTCAGTCGCACGCTGTCACGGTTGGAGGCGAAGCTCGATACCACGCTGATCAACCGCACCACACGGCGCATGGACCTGACCGAGGAGGGCAAGTACTTCTTCGAGCACGCCAAGCGGATTCTCGATCAGATGGACGAACTCGAAGAGCGCCTCAGCTCACGTCAGCAAACTCCGTCCGGGCGCTTGCGGATCAACGCCGCTTCACCGTTCATGCTGCACGCCATCGTGCCGTACATTGACGAATTCCGCAGGCTCTACCCGGACATCCAGCTGGAACTCAACAGCAACGATTTGATCATCGATCTGCTGGAGCAAAGCACCGACATCGCCATTCGCATTGGCACGCTTTCCGACTCGACCCTGCATGCACGCTCCTTGGGTTGCAGCCCGCTGCACATCGTCGCCAGCCCGGCTTATCTTGAACAACAGGGTACGCCACGGGCGGTTGCGGATTTAAGTGAGCACGCGTTGCTGGGGTTTACCCATAACGAAGGCCTTAACCAATGGCCGTTGCGCTCGGTGCATGGTGATCGCTGGCCGATCGAGGCGTCGATCAGTGCCTCCAGCGGCGAGACCATCCGGCATCTGGCGCTGGAAGGCCAGGGCATTGCCTGCCTGTCGCACTACATGACCATCGACGACATTCGCGCCGGGCGATTGCAGATGCTGCTGGCGGACTTCAACAGCGGCTATCGCCAGCCGATCAACGCGGTGTACTACCGTAACTCGCAACTGGCCCTGCGAATTCAGTGCTTTCTGGACTTCATGCAGGGCAAGCTGGCGGCTTATGCGAATTCAGACTTCAAGGGCTGATTCGTGATTCCTGCGCAAGAGTGAATTGGGTCAGAGGGGATTTTTCATCAGTGATCACTCCTCGATACTCGTTGCATCACTTATTCACGCAGGGAGTTTCTCCATGAACGTATTCGTAACCGGCGCAGCGGGTTTCATCGGCGGCTCCATCTCCACCGGCCTGATCCGGGCGGGCCACAAGGTCACCGGCCTCGTTCGCAGCCAGGAACAAGCCGATGAACTGAGCGCGTTGGGCATCACCCCGGTGATCGGCACGCTCGACGACAGCGCACTGCTGGCCGAACAGGCTCGCGCTGCCGATGCGGTGATCAACGCCGCCAGCAGCGACCATCGCGGCGCGGTGGAAGCCTTGCTCAGTGCCTTGCGCGGCTCCAACAAAGTGTTCCTGCACACCAGCGGTTCGAGCATCGTCGGCGATGCCTCGGGCGGAAAAACCAGCGACGTTATCTATTTCGAAGACAAGCTGCCGGAACCGACCGTCGACAAGGCCGCTCGCGTGGCCATCGACAACCTGATCCTCGCAGCAGCGAAAGACGGCGTGAATTCGGCCGTGATCTGCAACACCCTGATCTACGGCCACAGCCTGGGCGTCAACCGCGACAGCGTGCAACTGCCACGCTTGCTCAAACAGGCGCGTAAAAGTGGCGTGGTCCGGCATGTCGGTCCGGGGCAGAACATCTGGTCCAACGTGCACATCGAAGACGTGGTGTCCCTGTACTTGTTGGCGCTGACCAAAAACCTGCCCGGCACGTTCTACTTCGTCGAAAGCGGCGAAGCGTCGTTCATCGACATGACCACTGCCATTGCCCAGGCGCTGGAGTTGGACGCGCCGCAAGACTGGCCGTTGAAAGATGCCGAAGCCGAGTGGGGGTACGAAATGGCCAGCTATGGTTTGGGTTCCAATAGCCGGGTGCGGGGGAAAAAGGCGCGTGAGTTGCTGGGTTGGGTGCCGAAGCGGATGTCAGTGATTGAGTGGATTCGGGACGAGATGGTTTGAGTTCGCTTTAGACCGCGTCGCTGCCTTCGCGAGCAGGCTCGCTCCCACAAGGAATTTGTGATCGACGCAAATCCCCTGTGGGAGCGAGCCTGCTCGCGAAGGCATTTCTGAATCCGCATAAACTGGCCGGGCCATCCGCAATTCCGTACCATCCGCGCACTTTCTTCTCGTCACTCCCTGCATGCGGTCCCCTCCATGAAACCAAAACGTCTACGCGCCGATGTCCTGGCCGGGCTCACGACCTCTTTTGCCCTGCTGCCCGAATGCATCGCCTTCGCGCTGGTGGCCCACCTCAATCCACTGATGGGGCTTTACGGGGCGTTTATCATTTGCACCCTGACTGCGCTGTTCGGTGGGCGGCCGGGCATGGTGTCTGGCGCTGCCGGTTCGATGGCCGTGGTGATCGTCGCGCTGGTGGTGCAACACGGCGTGCAGTACTTGCTGGCCACCGTGCTGCTCGGTGGGTTGATCATGTTGGCGTTTGGCATGCTCAAGCTGGGCAAGCTGGTGCGCATGGTCCCGCACCCGGTGATGCTCGGTTTCGTCAACGGCCTGGCGATCATCATTGCCCTGGCGCAACTGGAGCATTTCAAAAGCGGTGACACCTGGCTCAGCGGTACGCCGCTGTACGTGATGACGGGGCTGGTGGCCGTCACCATGGCCATTGTCTACCTGCTGCCGCGTCTCACGCGTGCTGTACCGCCAGCACTGGTGGCGATTCTGGGCGTCGGGCTGGCCGTTTATCTGCTGGGTTTGCCGACCCGTACGCTGGGCGACATGGCGCACATTGCCGGTGGCTTGCCGACCTTTGCACTGCCCGATATTCCCTGGAGCCTTGAAACCCTGCACATCATCGCACCCTACGCGATTTTGATGGCGCTGGTCGGTCTGCTGGAAACCTTGCTGACCCTGAACCTGACCGACGAAATCACCGAGAGCCGTGGCTTCCCCGATCGCGAGTGCGTGGCGCTCGGTGCGGCCAACATGGTCTCTGGCGTGTTCGGCGGCATGGGCGGTTGCGCGATGATCGGCCAGACGGTGATCAACCTCAGTTCCGGTGGGCGTGGGCGGTTGTCCGGGGTAACTGCGGGGGTGATGATTCTGCTGTTCATTCTGTTTCTATCGCCGTTGATCGAACGCATCCCGCGGGCGGCGCTGGTCGGGGTGATGTTTGTGGTGTCCCAGCAAACGTTCGCCTGGGCTTCGCTGCGGGTGCTGAACAAAGTGCCGTTGAACGACGTGTTGGTGATCATTGCCGTGACGGTGATTACCGTGTTCACCGATCTGGCGACTGCGGTGCTGTGCGGGATTATCATCGCGGCACTCAACTTTGCCTGGCAGCAGGCCCGGCAGCTTTACGCCGACAGTCATCTGGAAACCGACGGCAGCAAACTGTACCGGGTGCACGGCACGCTGTTCTTTGCCTCGACGACACCCTTCCTCAATCAATTCGACCCGGCCAATGATCCCGCTCAGGTCACGCTGGATTGCCGTCATCTGAGCTTCGTCGATTACTCGGCCATTGCCGCGCTGAATGCACTGCGCGAACGCTACACCAAGGCCGGCAAGCATCTGCGCGTGCTGCACTTGTCGGAACGCTGCAAGAAACTGCTGAAACGCGCGCGGGTGAGTCACGACTGAGATTGAACGCGACAGGTGTACGATGACCGCGGCGGACGATCCCCTGCCGCTGGGAGACTGACATGATGTACGACACGCTGATTCGCAACGCCCTGATCATCGACGGCAGCAACCGCCCCGGCTACTCCGCCGACGTGGCGATTCTGAACGGTCGCATCGAGCGCATCGGCGACTTGCACGACGCCACTGCCACTGAAGAAATCGACGCTGTCGGTCGCGTGCTGGCGCCGGGTTTCATCGACGTCCACACCCATGACGACACCGTGGTTATCCGCCACCCAGAGATGCTGCCCAAACTCAGCCAGGGCGTGACCACAGTGATCGTCGGCAATTGCGGGATCAGTGCTTCGCCGGTGAGTCTGAAGGGCAATCCACCGGACCCGATGAACCTTCTCGGCACTGCTGCGGCGTTTGTCTATCCCAGGTTCAGCGACTACCGCGCGGCGGTCGAAGCGGCAAACACCACGCTGAACGTCGCCGCACTGGTCGGCCACACCGCGTTGCGCAGCAATCATCTCGATAACCTGTTTCGCACCGCCACGCCGGAAGAAATCAGTGCGATGCGCGAGCAACTGCGAGAAAGCCTTGAGGCTGGCGCGTTGGGTTTGTCCACAGGCCTGGCGTATGCCAGCGCGTTCTCCGCGACCACAGACGAAGTGATGCAACTGACTGAAGAACTGACGGCGTTCGGCGCGGTGTACACCACCCATTTGCGCAGTGAATTTGAACCGGTGCTGGAGGCGATGGACGAGGCGTTTCAGATCGGTCGTCATGCGAAATCCCCGGTCATTATTTCCCACCTGAAATGCGCGGGTGCCGGTAACTGGGGACGCAGTCCGCAACTGCTAGCCTCTCTTGAAAACGCGGCGAAAACCCACCCGGTGGGCTGCGATTGTTATCCCTACGCGGCGAGTTCATCGACGCTGGACCTCAAGCAAGTCACCGATGCTCACCGCATCACCATTACCTGGTCCACGCCGCACCCGCAGATGGGTGGCAGCGACCTGATGGACATTGCCGCCGAGTGGGGCATGTCGTTGCTCGACGCCGCCCGCCAATTGCAACCGGCTGGCGCGGTGTACTACGCAATGGACGAATCAGATGTACGAAGCATCCTCGCGCATCCGCTGTCCATGGTCGGCTCTGACGGATTGCCGGAAGACCCGTTTCCGCATCCGCGCTTGTGGGGCGCATTCCCTCGCGTGCTTGGTCATTTCAGTCGCGATGTCGGACTGTTTCCGCTGCACACCGCCGTACACAAGATGACTGGGCTGTCGGCGGCGCGGTTTGGCTTGAAGGAACGTGGCGAAATCCGCGAAGGGCATTGGGCGGATCTGGTGTTGTTCAATCCGCTGACCATTCGTGACGTGGCGGATTTCAACGACCCGCAACGGGCGGCGGAAGGGATTGACGGGGTGTGGGTCAACGGTGTGTTGAGTTACCGCGATGGGAAAGCGAACGGTAAACGGAAAGGGCGGTTTTTGGCGCGGGAAGGGGATCTGCGTGACGGGTTTCAGTAAGCGTTATTAGTGGTCCGTCACACTAGTGGCACATTGCAATTAAAGAAAGCCGCCGCCAAGCCGAATCGCTGTTATTCGACCCAGCTACAATGGGGGTCTTTTCAGTCAGGGAGTAACTGCATGAGCTTCGGTAAAATCACCCCGATCCTGCGGATTTTCGATGAAGGCAAGGCGTTGGAATTCTACGTCGACTTCCTGGGTTTCAAGGTCGACTGGCAACATCGCTTTGAAGCGAATTTCCCGCTGTACCTGCAAGTCTCCCGTGGCGAGTGCGTGCTGCACCTGTCCGAACACCATGGCGACAGCACGCCGGGTTCGGCACTGCGCATCGAGACGGATGAGCTGGAGGCGTTTCAGCAGCAGCTGATCGCCAAGGAATACACGTTTTCGCATCCACAGATTCAGGCCATGCCGTGGGGCAGTCAGGACATGACCATTGCCGACCCGTTCGGCAATCGGTTGGTGTTCACCAACGCAATCAGCCTCTGAGCTTTCAGCCTTCGTCCGGCACCCGGTGGGTTTGGCGAAACTCGCCCGGGGGCATCCCGCGCCGGCTTTTGAACGTACGGTGAAACGAGCGGGGTTCGGTGAAACCCAAGTACTGGGCGATGTCCTGAATCGGCAGCGTGCTGTTGAGCAGGTAATGCTCGGCCAGCTCCTGACGCAGGTCATCGAGGATTTGCTGGTACGACGTGCCGGCCTGATGCAACTGGCGTTGCAGCGTACGCACCGACACGGTGAGCTGCTCGGCCACTTGCTCCTTGCGCGGCAGACCTTCCTTGAGCAATTGACGCAGGATGCTTTTGACCCGCTGTTCCAGCGATGCGTCCTCCAGTGTGGCCATCAACCCCATGGCATGTTCTTCCAGGGTGCGCAGCAATTGCGCATCGGCCTGGCGCAAGGGCAACTGCAAATACGGCAATGGGACAATCAGTGCCGAATAAGGCTGGTCGAACAGCACCGGACAGTCGAAGAATTGCTCGTACTGCGTCAGCGCAGTCTCGGCTGGGCGTGGATGTTCCAGCCAGACGGCAGCCGGCGACATCTGTGTATCAGCGATCCAGCGCGCGTATTGCAGCCAGGAGCCGAGCACGTTTTCCACCAGGTGCCGGCGGATACGCGGGCGTTGATAGCGACATGTCCAGATCAGGTGCACGTCGCTGTCCTGCACCTCGGTGCGGCTGACACCCATGTCTCCCACCAGTTTCTCGAACGGCATGATGCGGCTCATGGCATCGCCCAGTGTCGCGCAGTTCATGGTGATGTAACCCAGCACGCTCCAGGAGTTGGGTAACACAAAACGCGCGGCGTTGAGCCCGAACAACGGATCGCCCGAGTGTTCGCAGAAATAATCGAGCAGCCGTTCATGGGCTTCACCCGGCAACCGCAGGCTGTTGTCACTCAACTGCTGCGCCTGCAACCCGGCAGCCGCCAACGCAGGCTCGATGGCCACGCCCAGTTGTTCGGCATGGCGCAGGTATTTGAGCAACGGCGGAACGGAAGTGAAGCCCAGGGATTGCATGATCGTCTTCCTTTGATCAGGCCCGCGTGCGCGGATGAATGCGCTGAAAGGTAATTTGAAACCACGGCTAAAGTAAATGGCTGACGCCTGCGCGACGTTTGACTCAATTGGCTACTCGAACTGGCCGGATGCGACCGTGACACTTTCGGGCAGCTGACTAGTATGGGGGCCTGAAATATTACTGATCAGAACCGCAAAAAGGACACACGCATGCGACGCTGGAACGGCTGGGGAGATGCAAGCACGGTGGTCGAGCTGCCGGCCCAGGGCGCGAGTTTTCTCGCCCGGCGGGTGGGGGACGGTCGAGCGCTGCCCGATGCGACGCTTGAGACGGCATTGGCCCGAGTACCGGCCTCGCGGTTGCAGCAACACCCGTTGTACAGCGTGGATGCCCATGATCGTTTGCTGCATGCCCGGGGTCAGAGCCTGCCGGACTGGCTGGCGTTGCGAGAAGGCGCGTTGGGCAATTATCCCGATGCCGTGGCATTTCCCGAAAGCGCCGAACAGGTTCGCCAGTTGCTGGCCCTCGCCCATGAGCAGGACCTGTGCCTGATTCCTTATGGCGGCGGCACTTCGGTGGCCGGGCACATCAATCCACCGAGTTCCGCGCGGCCCGTGGTGACGGTTTCCCTGGCGCGTATGAATCGCCTGCTGGACCTCGACGAACAAAGTTTGTTGGCCACTTTCGGCCCCGGTGCGACAGGGCCGCAAGTGGAAAGTCAGCTGCGCGCCCGGGGTTACACCCTGGGGCATTTCCCACAGTCGTGGGAGCTGTCGACCCTGGGCGGTTGGGTCGCCAGTCGCTCCAGTGGCCAGCAATCGTTGCGCTATGGGCGAATCGAGCAACTGTTCGCCGGCGGGACCCTGGAAACCTTTGTCGGGCCGTTGGAAATTCCCACTTTCCCGGCCTCGGCGGCCGGTCCCGATCTGCGCGAAGTGGTGTTGGGTTGTGAGGGGCGTTTCGGGATCATTTCCGAGGTCAAGGTGCGGGTCAGCGCACTGCCGGCCGATGAACGTTTCTACGGGGTGTTTCTGCCCGATTGGCCGCAAGCGCTGCAAGCCATCCGCCAGTTGGCCCAGGCGCGCGTGCCGCTGTCGATGCTGCGCCTGTCCAACGCGGTGGAAACCGAAACCCAGCTGGCGCTGGCCGGTCATCCGCAGCAGATCGCCTGGCTGGAAAAGTACCTGGCCCTGCGCGGCGCCGGTGAGGGCAAATGCCTGCTGACGTTCGGCGTAACCGGCAATCGCCGGCAAAATGCGCTATCCCTGAGCCAGGCCCGCAAGTACCTCAAGTCATTCGGTGGGGTGTTTACCGGTACCTTGCTTGGCAAGAAGTGGGCGCAGAACCGCTTCCGTTTTCCCTACCTGCGGGAAAACCTGTGGAACGCCGGTTATGTGGTGGACACCCTGGAAACCGCCACCGACTGGAGCAACGTTGATAACTTGCTCACGCTCATCGAAAACAGCCTGCGCGATGCCTTGGCGGCTGAAGGCGAACGGGTGCATGTCTTCACCCACCTGTCCCATGTCTACGGCGAAGGATCGAGCATCTACACCACCTATGTGTTTCGCCCGGCAGTGGATTACCCCGCGACCCTGGCCCGCTGGCAGGCGCTCAAGCAGGCGGCCAGCCAGACCATCGTCGACAACCACGGCACCATCAGTCACCAGCATGGCGTGGGCAAGGATCACGCGCCGTACCTGCTGCGTGAGAAGGGCGTGCTGGCCATGGCCGCCTTGCAGGTGCTGAGCCGGCATTTTGATCCGGCCGGGCGGCTGAACCCTGGCACGCTGTTGCAGGAGTGACGGCCATGAGCCTGGACTGGAACGCCGCGTGGCGACAGCGCGTGCTGCCGACATTGGCGGATGAAACCTGGGACCTGATCGTCATCGGCGGCGGCATCAGCGGCGCCGGTATCCTGCGCGAAGCTGCGCGCCGTGGCTGGCGCTGTCTGCTGCTTGAGCAGCGAGATTTCGCCTGGGGCACCTCCAGCCGATCTTCGAAAATGGTCCATGGCGGCTTGCGTTATATCGCCAAGGGCCAGTGGCGCCTGACCCGCGATTCGGTCCGCGAACGCCAGCGCCTGCTCGACGAAGCGCCGGGATTGGTGGAGCCGATGAGTTTCATGATGCCGCATTACCGTGGTGGCTTTCCCGGACCGCGAGTGCTGGGTGGTTTGTTGTCCATTTATGACGCGTTGGCCGGACGGCGCAGCCATCGCTTCCATGACGCGCAACAACTGCGTTATCTGGCGCCGGGGGTAAAGGAACATGACCTGCTGGGTGGCACCTGTTTTGTCGATGCACTGACCGATGATGCGCGTCTGGTGATGCGCGTATTGGGTGAGGCTCGGGCCGACGGCGCCGTGGTGCTCAACGGCGTGTGCGTGCAGCAATTGCTGCGTGAAGAGGGGCGCGTTTGCGGGGTTCAGGTCGAAGACTGCGAGGGGGGCGGATTACTGACATTGCGTTGTGGTGTGCTGGCCGTGGCCACCGGCGCGTGGGCCGAGCGCTTGCGCCTGCCCGATGCCCCTCGCCAGTTGCGCCCGTTGCGTGGCAGTCATCTGTTGTTGCCGGGCTGGCGCCTGCCAGTGGCGCAGGCCTTCACCTTCCTTCACGAGCGCGACCGTCGACCGGTGTTCGTTTTCCCGTGGGAGGGTGCCACGGTGATTGGCACCACGGACCTCGATCATCGCGAGGATCTGGATGAGAGCGCGAGCATCAGCGCTGAGGAACTCGACTATCTGTTGGCGGCCTGTAATCAGCAATTCCCCGGCGCTGAAGTGGTCGCTGCCGACGTGCTGTCGACCTGGTCGGGCGTGCGCCCGGTGGTGGGCAGTGCGGCGGGTGAACTCAAACCGTCGAATGAAACCCGTGAGCATGTGCTGTGGCACGAGCCCGGTTGCGTGACGCTGGCCGGCGGCAAGCTGACCACCTTTCGCCCGCAGGCCATCGAAGTGCTCAAGGCCTGCGCGACCATGCTCGACCGCCCCTTTGATGATGACGCCGCGCCGGTGTTTGCCGCCGTGCCGCCGCTGGAAATCCCCGGGCTCTGTGGCAGCCAGTGGCGACGCCTGGCCGGGCGGCATGGCCGGGACCTGCCGAGGCTGGCGAAACTGATCAAGGAACTGGGCCATGACAGCGTTGGCGCCACGGACACCTTGTGGGCGGAACTGGCCTTTGCCTGTGATTCGGAAATGGTCCTGCACCTGGATGACCTGCTGCTGCGTCGCACCCGTCTGGGCCTGTTGCTGCCACGTGGCGCCGAGGAATACTTTGCGGCCATCCGCCGACTCTGCCAACCGCGACTCCGCTGGGATGATGAGCGCTGGCAGCAGGAGTTGCAGCGCTATCAGGCGTTATGTCAACGCCATCACGGTCTGCCCGGCAGTCGCGTTGAGCACCCATAACCCTGTAGCAGCTGTCGAGCGCAGCGAGGCAGCGTTCGGCGGCGAAGCCGTCGCAAAACCACCACCCCGCAGATTCAGAAAAACCTCCGGGGTAGAGATGACGAGAACGTTGTTCTCGGACGCAGCCTCGCTCCGCTCGACAGCTGCTACGGGCTACGGATTATAAGAATTCAGGAATGTGCGCGACCCATGCCCATTGAAGAGAGCTCCATGGATAACCACCCGAACAAGCGTTACCTGTTGGCCATCGACAATGGTACCCAGAGCGTGCGTGCGCTGCTCTTCGACCTGCAGGGCAATCTGCTGGGCAAAGGCAAGGTCGAGTTGCAGGCCTATTACTCGACACGACCCGGCTGGGCCGAGCAGGACCCGGAGTATTACTGGGCGAAACTGGGCGAAGCCTGCCAGCAGGTGTGGCAGCAAACCGGTATCGATCGTTCGCAGATTGCCGGCGTATCCCTGACCACTCAGCGCGGCACCTTGATCAATGTCGATGCCCAGGGCAAGCCGCTGCGCCCGGCAATCCTCTGGCTCGATCAACGACAGACTGAAGTCGAAGGCGGGATCAAGGGGCCGTGGGGCTGGCTGTTCAAACTGGTCGGCGCGCAAGCCACCGTGGATTATTTTCGCGCCCAGGCCGAGGCCAACTGGATCGCCCGCCACCAACCCGAAGTATGGGCGGCGACCGACAAGTTTTTGCTGCTCTCGGGGTTTCTCACTCATCGCCTGTGCGGGCGCTTTGTCGATTCCGTGGGCTGTTGCGTCGGCTACCTGCCGTTCGATTTCAAACGTCTGAAATGGGCCGCGCCCAGCGACTGGAAATGGCAGGCGCTGGCGGTGCGTCCCGAGCAATTGCCGAGCCTGCATAAGCCCGGTGAAACCCTGGGCTACATCAGCGCCGAGGCCAGCCGCCACACCGGCATTCCCGAAGGACTGCCCCTGATCGCCGCGGGTGCCGACAAGGCGTGCGAAGTCGTGGGTTCCGGTGTCGTCGACGCTGACACGGTGTGCCTGTCCTACGGCACCACGGCAACGATCACCAGTACCCGGTCGCGCTACCTGGAAATCGTCCCGTTGATTCCACCTTACCCGTCTGCGCTGCCGGATCATTACAACTGCGAGGTGATGATATATCGCGGCTACTGGATGGTCAGCTGGTTCAAGAACGAGTTCGGCCTGCGGGAAATGCAGCAGGCCAAAGCGCAGGGCATTGAACCCGAACAACTCTTCGATGCACTGGTCGACGCCGTGCCACCGGGGTCCATGGGGCTGATGCTGCAACCCTACTGGACGCCCGGCATCCGCGAACCGGGTGTGGAAGCCAAGGGCGCAATGATCGGCTTCGGCGATGTGCATACCCGCGCGCATATCTACCGGGCAATCCTCGAAGGCCTGGCGTATGCCTTGCGCCAGGGCATGGAGAACATCGAGAAACGTTCGAAGGTCTCCGTCAAGCGTTTGCGTGTCGCCGGTGGCGGCTCCCAGAGCGATGCGGCGATGCAGCTCACGGCGAACATTTTTGGCCTGCCGGCCGAGCGCCCGCACGTCTACGAAGCGTCCGGTCTGGGTGCGGCCATTTGCTGCGCGGTGGGACTGGGGCTGCACGCGGATTTTCCCACCGCGATGGCGGCCATGACACGGGTAGGTGCGGTGTTCATGCCGCAACCCGAGGCGCAGCAGATCTATGAGCGACTGTACAAAGAGGTCTACCTGCGAATGTACCGGCAGCTCAAACCGTTGTACCAAAGCATCCGCAAAATCACCGGTTACCCCGCTTAGGAATACACCGCAGCCCTCTGTGGGAGCGAGCCTGCTCGCGAAAGCGGAGTGTCAGTCACCATTGATTTTACTGACCCACCGCATTCGCGAGCAGGCTCGCTCCCACAATGTCCCGTGTTTTTTTTGCACCTTGGGTGTGGCGCTATCGGAGAGCTTTTCTGGTGAGATTGGACAGTGTCAGGGGCTGGGTCGGTTGTTAGGCTCAACCCCACAGCACGTCCAATAAGAACCAAAACAATGAAGCTGACATTCCTCCTGCTGCTGCTTTGTGGAACGGCCCCGATGGCGTGGGGGTGGTCCAACCATACGGTGGGCAGCTACCTGGCGTTGCAGGATCTGTCGGCCTTGCACAATGCTCCTCAGGTTGAAGTCGAGCCGCTGGAGCAGTTTCTCGCGCAACAATACGAAGCCGTGAGCGCGTTGCTGGAAGAACAGGAACAGTTCGCCCGCGAGCACTTCGCCCAGTACCCGCCGCGCCCCGATAACCTGCGGCTGCCAACCGTGCCTGGGGACAACTTGCGGCACGACTTCCTCACCGCGATGCGCATCAATCCACAGATTCATCTGGCGATGGTTATCCAGCCGTTGCCCGGCAAGGATTTGGCCGAGCGTGAACACCTTAAAACCGAGCAGGTCATGGTCGAGCAGACGCTCTCACCGTGGAATCGCCAGCGTTTCATCCGCGTGGCGGACGGCGAAAAAGTAGCGCCCCTGGCCGTGTTGGCCAGCGCTGCCGATGAGCCGGATTACGGCCACGACATCAACCTGTTCAGCGACAACCCAGGCTTGGTCGGCGCGTTGTACGGTTTCGGCCCGCAGTCTTTTGGCGATGCACGGTTTCAGTACAGCTCCCAGGCGCCGTTCCATATGGGGTTCTTCCATGAAAGTGAGGTGGTGTATGCCGCCGCCGGATTTCTTCAGCGCAGCTGGCCGGACTGGCGTGCCTACCAGTACAGGGGTTTGGCTAGATTGGCGTTTGCCACTGGCCATCCTTACTGGGGTTATCGTTTTCTCGGTTGGGGCCTTCACCACGTTCAGGATCTGACCCAGCCTTATCACGCCAAGCCACTGCCCGGTGTCGAACTGGCGAGCCTGCTGCTACTGGAAAGCAAGGCGTTGGCCGGCTTCGACGCCGATAAGCAGGCGGCCATCGAACGGGTCGCCACCCGGCACATGGAAGTGGAGAAATATCAGTCGACCTGGCTTCGTCGCCTGCTGCGCGAAGGCCAGCCACACCCGATGCTCAAGGCTTACGCCGATCTTGTACAAGACGTTCGCTACCCGCCGTACTCAGTGGACTACCTGCTCGAGGTGGTGAGTGCCGAGTCCGCCGACGCATCCGCCGCGTTCGATGAAGCCATCGGGCAGTGGCTGGACACGGCACCGGCCACCAGCGATTTCAGCGCCGGTAACCAGGTGCAGCGCGAAGACTTCGACCATCCGGCACTTAACCGACAGCTGTTCAGACTGCTGGGGCATTTCGGCGCGCACAGCCGGATTTATGTCAGTACGGGATTGGCGCCATAGCCATCGCGGCAACATGGCCCACTGACACAGACATCATAAAAACAATAAAACCAGGGAAGAGGAATAGATCATGAACACTCGATTTCGCCTGTCTGGCGCGGCGCTCCCCGGCGTCGGCCTGGCAGGGCTGCTGCAACTGTGCGCGATCGACGGCGTGCAGGCCAAGGAGTTCAGCGTGCTGGACAATCAGGTCACCGGTTCTTTCGACAGTACCTTGTCCTATGGCCGTTTGTGGCGAGTCCAGGGCCGGGACAAGAACAACGACGACATCAATACCAACGACGGCAATCGCAACTTCGACACCGGGCTGGTTTCCGAGGTGTACAAGATCACCTCGGAGCTTGAGGCCAACTATCAGAACTACGGAATGTTCATGCGCGGCACCGCGTTCTATGACACCCAATTGATGGACAAACGCAACGACTACTACCGCAACAACAACCCGTCGCAACCGAGCCAGAGTTACCCGCAGGATGACCACTTCACTGACCAGACCCGCGATATCGCCGGTAGCCGGGTGGAGATGCTCGACGCCTACGTCTATGGCAACTGGGACGTGGTACAGATGCCGGTCACGGCGCGTCTCGGGCGCCAGGTGTTCAACTGGGGCGAGGGGGTTTTCTACCGGGGCGGGATCAACACCACCAACCCGGTGGACGCGGCCAAGTACCGTTTGCCCGGGGCCGAAGTCAAGGAAGTGCTGGTGCCGGTGGAAGCGCTCAGCTTCAACATCGGCCTGACCGACACCCTGACCATGGAAAGCTTCTACCAGACGAACTGGAAGGAAACCCGCATCGACCCGGTCGGTACGTTCTACTCGCAGACGGACCTGTTCGCCGACGGCGGCAACACCGGCTACAACAACTTTACCAATACCGCGCTGGACACCCCGGTGCCTGGCTTCGGTAACGTGATCGACCTGTACAGCGCGCTGGGCAACAACCCCTCGCTCAACCAGGCCCTGAGCAGCACCGGCCTTTATGCCAACGGGGTGACCCCGACCTTCGGCAATATCGTCAAGGTGGCGACCGTCGGCAAGGATTACAACGCGCGCAATGACGGTCAGTTCGGTTTTGCCTTTCGCTACGTCGCAGAAGAACTCAACAGCACCGAGTTCGGGTTATACCTGGTCAACTACCACGCCAAGGAACCGACTGTCTCCGCCGATCTGGGGGGTTACCAGGGCATCGACATGAATGCCCTGACCAACCTGTTGACCGGAGTCGCCGGCAGTCAGGCGGGGCAACTGGCCAACGGCCTGGCGACCGTGGATGTGATGGGCAATATTCAGGCTCATCGTCGCTACGCGGAAGACATCCGCATGTACGGCTTCAGTTTCAACACCACCCTGGGCCAGGCGTCGGTGTTTGGTGAAGTGGCCTATCGGCCGAACCTGCCCATCGGGGTCGCCGCCACCAACGACCTGATCGGCGACCTGGCCAACGGCGCTGCCGCATTGGCAGGCGGCCAGAGCATCAACATTGGCGGGCAGCAAGTCACGCTCGATGGCCAGATCAACAACGCTGAGCGGGTGGAAGCGTTCAACACTTCCCTGGGCACCATTTACAACTTTGGTCCGAGCCTGTCTTTCGACTCGATGTTCGGCGTGTTCGAGCTGGCATCCGAGCACCTGCGCGGCAGTAACTTGCAGTACACCGCGTATGACGGCAGTAACCGTTACTACGCGGGCACCGGCAACTTTTCCTATGTGTCCGGTGGCCGCCGCAGCGACCAGGTCAACCGCGATTCCTACAGCTACACCGCAATGGTCAATGGCACCTGGAACGACGTGTATGCCGGGGTCAACGTCTCGCCCTACGTCGTCTACAAGGACGATTTCAAGGGCAACAGTTATCAGGCGGGCAACACCATCGAGGGCCGCAAGGCCTACACCCTGGGGATCAAGGCCAACTACCAGAACAAGCTGGAGGCCGAGCTGCAATACACCGAATTCTACGGTGGTGGGCAGGACAACGGCCTGCGTGATCGCGACAACGTCGGCTTCAACCTCAAGTACTTCCTTTGATTGCTACACACAACCCCCCTGTGGGAGCGAGTCTGCTCGCGAAGACGGCCGCACAGCCAATAAAGATGTCGCCTGACACACCGCTTTCGCGAGCAGGCTCGCTCCCACAGGGTATCTGCTGTGTTTTGCAGACCTGCTGGATTTTTTCGGAGAACGATCATGTTTCACACCTCACGCCTGACCAAAACCACACTGGCGCTGTTCCTGAGCCTGGCCGCCGGCAGCACGCTGGCCGCCATCACGCCCCAGCAAGCCGAGCAATTGAAAACCACGCTGACACCGCTGGGCGCCGAGCGTGCCGGCAACGCCGCCGGGACCATCCCGGCCTGGGCCGGTGGTATCACCCAGGCACCGGCAGGCTACAAGCCGGGTCAGCATCACCCGGACCCGTATACGGCGGACAAGCCGCAGTTCACCATCACCAAGGCCAACCTGGAACAGTACAAGGCCCACCTCAGCCCGGGTCAGATCGCCCTGTTCAACAGCTACCCTGACACCTTCCAGATGCCGGTCTATCCTTCTCGCCGGTCGGGCTCGGCGCCGCAGTGGCTGTATGACAACACCTTCAAGAATGCGACGTCGGCCAAGCTGCTCGACGGCGGGACCGGTTTTGCCGATGCCTATGGCGGCGTGCCGTTCCCCGTGCCCAAGGATGGCATCGAGGCGCTGTGGAACCACATCACCCGTTATCGCGGCACCTATGTAGTTCGACGTGCTTCCGAAGCGCCGGTGCAGCGCAATGGCAGCTTCGCGCTCGTGACCTCGCAACAGGAAGGGCTCTTCACCTATTACCGCCCGGGCGGGCAGTTTGCCGACCTGAAAAACACCCTGTTTTACTACCTGGCGTTCGTGAAGAGCCCTGCTCGGCTGGCCGGCGGTGCGGCGTTGGTTCACGAGACCCTGGACCAGCTCAAGGACCCGCGTCAGGCCTGGATCTACGATGCCGGCCAACGCCGTGTGCGCCGCGCGCCGAACCTTGCATATGACACGCCGATCGCCTCATCCGACGGCCTGCGCACGGCGGACGATACCGACTTGTTCAACGGCTCGCCGGATCGTTACGACTGGAAGCTCAAGGGCAAGCAGGAAGTCTACATTCCCTACAACAATTACAAGGTCGGCAGCCCTGAGGTGAAGTACGCGCAGTTGCTCACACCGGGTCACCTCAACCCGCAATACACCCGCTATGAGCTGCACCGGGTCTGGGTAGTCGAAGGCACGCTCAAGCCGGGCTCGCGGCATATCTATTCCAAGCGCGTGCTGTTTCTGGACGAGGACAGTTGGGGTGCCGCACTGGTGGATCAATATGACGGGCGAGGGGAGTTGTGGCGGGTGTCGATGGCCTACCTGAAAAACTTCTACGACCTGCCCACCACCTGGAGTGCGCTGGACGTTTTCCATGACTTGCAGGCGCGTCGTTACTACGTGCAGAACCTGGATAACGAAGAACCGGCCACCGTGGACTTCGCCCAAGCGGTGCCGGAAGACGCGTATTTCATGCCGTCGGCGTTGCGTCAGCGCGGGACGCGGTGACTCACCTGACGCATTCGCGAGCAGGCTCGCTCCCACAGGGTAATGGGTTGATTGATCGTGCCCACGCTCTGCGTGGGCATGCAGCCCGTGACGCTCTGCGTCACATTTAGGAGCGGACGCAGAGCGTCCGTTGCGGCATTCCCACGCGGAGCGTGGGAACGATCAAAAGTGAATGTCAAACGCGGAAATGGCTGACCATCATCTGCAACTGATTCCCCAACCGCGCCAGTTCAACGCTCGACGCGGCGGTTTCGTCGCTGGCAGCGGCAGTCTGTTCCGACACGTCACGTACATTGATGATGCTACGGCTGATCTCTTCGGCCACGGCGCTTTGCTGTTCGGCAGCGGCGGCGATTTGCTGGTTCATCGACTGGATGTTGGACACGGTGCGGGTGATGTTTTCCAGTGACACACCGGCCTTGCGGGTCAGCGCAACGCTGCTGTCGGTGAGGGTGCGGCTGTTGTTCATGACCGCCGACACTTGTTGCGTGCCGCTCTGCAGAGCGGCCACCAGGCCTTCGATCTCTTCGGTGGATTTCTGCGTGCGCTGGGCCAGGCCCCGAACTTCATCAGCCACCACGGCGAACCCACGACCGGCTTCACCGGCTCGGGCGGCTTCAATCGCGGCGTTGAGCGCCAGCAGATTAGTCTGTTCGGCGACGGCTTTGATCACGTCCATGACGCTGCCGATCTTGTCGCTTTCCTGTTGCAGCACACTCATGGCTTCGGTGGAGCGCACCACTTCGCTGGCCAGGCGTTCGATCTGGGCGATGGCTTCGTTGACCACCTTGTCACCCTCGCGCGCTTCGCCGTCTGCCGCTGCGGCGGCTTGCGAAGCTTCTTCGGCATTGCGCGCGACTTCCTGCACGGTCGCTGTCATCTCGTGCATGGCAGTGGCGACCTGATCGGTCTCGACCTTCTGGCTGTTGACGCCGGCGCTGGTTTGCTCGGTCACGGCGGACAGTTCTTCGGCGGCGCTGGCAATCTGGGTGACGCCGTCGCGGATGCCGCTGATCAGGTCGCGCAGAGTCACGCCCATACGTGCGATGCCTTGCTGCAACACACCCAGTTCGTCACGGCGAGTGACGTTGACGTTCTGCGTCAGGTCGCCGCTGGCGATGCGTTCCACCACAGCTAATGTGTCGCGAATCGGGCCGGTGATTTGACGAGTGATGATCACGGCGGCAATCACGCCGACCAGCAACGCGAGCAAGGTGCTGATCAATTGCAGGGTGCGGGCCTTGGCGCTCTCGGCATCGCGGCGGTCGAGCTGAATCTGATACAGCTGATCGCTCAGAGTGACGATGGCGGCGCCCTGGTCAGTCATTTCCTTGCGAGCCTGCACGGCGTCAGTGTTGGCCGCTTTATAAGCCTGCAAGGCGCTTCGATAGTTGGCCAGCGCGGTTTCCAGCTGACGCAGGGCATCTAACTGAGTCTCGGCGAATTGCACATTGAGTGGTTTGAGGCTGGCAATCGCCGCATCCAATTGGCCGACGGCTTTTTGCTCGGTTTCGACGTTGGTGGTGGCGGTGTAGCCGCGCACTTCGTAGCGGGCCAGGATGAACGCTTCCTTGGCGGCTGTGATGGCCTGGAATTGTTCGAAACGCTGATCACCCAGGGGCATTTGCTGCACCCGGGAACTGAGGGCATCGATCAAGGTGCTGGCGGTTTGTGCATGAGCTGCCATGGCGTCGCGGGCACTGTTGCCGGTGCGGTAGGCGCTGCGCATTTTGTTCAGGGAGGTCTGGTACGCCGCAATGACGGTGCCTTGCTCTTTAAGAAGCTTGAGGTTTTCCGGGCTCTTGAATGTCGACAGCAATGTTTGCTGTTGGGCCGAGAAGGCATCGAGGGTGGTCTGTACGTTCTGCGCGGCGGTTTCGTCGCCATTGGTCAGCATGTATTGCAGACGCACCACGCGCAGCTTGGTCAAGCCGGCGTTGAGCTGGGTGATGTCGCTCATCCAGTTGCTGCGATCAATCAAGCTGCCCAGGCTCGTCCAGCCCGTCAGGGCCAGGACGCAGGTCAGAGCCAGGACCAGGCCGAATCCCAGGCCCAGTTTCACGTTCACGCTGATATTGCCGAACCAGCTTTTCATCAATCCCTCCAGGAATGTTGTGCTTCTTGATCATCGATTGGCTGGAAGATTGTTGTTTTTGGGCGCCAGCAAGGTAGGTAGCAGGTTTGTATCGGCCGTATTTGCGAGAGCTGAAAGGATTTTGTAGGACGGAATCTGTAACAAGAGTTTTAAGCTTTTTTTCACATGAGTTTCACCCGCTGCCAACGCACGCCTCATTACCCTCTCGGGATTGAATGACAGTGGTACTGGCCGGCGAGGCGGTTTGATGTGGAATTGAGACTGAACCTGCTCGGGATAAAACGCTCGATTGATTTGAGCCGCTATGCCCGCTATCGCAATGCAGCGGTGGTGCTGGCTGCCGCGCTGCTGGCGGTCCCATTGACGGTATGGCTGTTACAGCCTGACGCCGTGCCGGATCTGGCCCATGGCAATGTCGCGGGCGCCAAGGCATTAGCGGACGGCTGGGCCAAGGGCGACATGATCGTGCTGGTGCGCCATGTCGAACGTTGCGATCACTCCGCGGCCCTTTGCCTGGCGGGCAGTGAGGGCATCACCGAGCGCTCCCGAAGCGTTGCGGTCAGCGTGGGCGCGCAGTTCCAGCGCCTCGGGCTGAACAAGGCCGACATTTACCACAGTCCGATCCTGCGTGCTGCACAGACCGCCGATTTTATGTTCAGCAAGGGTGGCTTCGGTGAGGATTGGCTAATCAGTTGCAAAGGCACAATGTTGCGTGAGGCCTTGGCGCACAAAGTAGCGGGCCGCAATCTGATTCTGGTGACCCACAGTGAATGCATGACGCAACTCGAAAAGAACCTCAAGTTGCCAACCTTGACTTTGGGTTATGGCGCCTCGCTGTTTATCTCCGCTCCAACGCCTCAAACGACACACATGCTGGGTTTCATTGACGCCTCCGACTGGCACACGGTGACCACCCAATGACTTTTCCTCAGGATCAGGACACATCATGCTGAATTTTTCCCGACACCGCTTTTACTGGGTGAACTTCGGTATTGCGCTAGTCTGCGCAGCTGCGGTTTTCCTGATGTTCGACATGACTACCATCGACATCGCCTTCAACAATCTTTTTTTTGATCCGGTCACCCAGACCTTCCCGCTCGACCAGGTTCACTTATTCGAGAAAGTCACCCACAAGTGGGCGCGCATCATTCCCAACTGGACCGCAGAAATCGCCTTGATCGGCATGATGCTGTCGTTTGCCTGGCCACTGGTCAACCCGCAAAAGCGCCCGCGTATCGGTCAATTTCTGGAGCGGATCAAAGCCGCCCCCGTGCTGCGGTTTACCTATGAGCATCGCCGCGACTTTATCTTTGTGGTGGTGGCGTTTGCCGTCTGCACCGGTGTGATCCATTTCCTCAAGGCCCACACCAGCGTGTATTGCCCGATTGAAACGACCCTCTATGGCGGCAAAATTGCGCACATGGAGTGGTACAACAACTTCCAACTGTTCCATGAAGCCGGTGACGGTCGCTGCTGGCCGGGTGGGCATGCGTCGGGTGGTTTCACCATGCTTGCGCTGTACTTCGTTGCGCGTCGCTACCAGTGGCGATATTCCAAAGCGGTGTTGTGGTTCTCGTTGGTGCTCGGTTTCGTCTACGGAACAACAAGGGTTCTGCAAGGCTGGCACTACATGTCCCACACCTTCTGGGCCGGGATCTTCGTTTGGCTGGCGTGTTTGCTGACGGCCCTGGCGTTTTACGGGCGGGCAAGACTGGACGTGCCGGTGCTGAAAAAGGGTTCGGCGTCAGCGGACATGAGCACCAAGCTGGACGCTGCACCACCCACCACTGTGTGAAAAACAGACAGTGAAAGGTTGTCCGTTCTTTCAGGCAAAAAAAAGCCCGCGGGAGGGCGGGCAAACTGTAGTTTCTTGAAGAGCGAGGACAATGTACCGATTGTTGAGGCGCGACGGGGTGAAGAAAAGTTCATGTAGATGAACGTCCACGGGCCAGAGCGTTCACGGCAAATGATCCGCCGCAAAGTCCGCCTCCGAACGCGTGCGCAACTGACCCTTGCGGCAGGCTTGCTGGAATCGTTCGTAGTCGCGCTCATTCTGGTCGGTGTAACTTTTTGCGTACTTGATCAGCGCCTCTGCCAACGCATCGCTCTTGCCGATGTACCCGCTGATCTGCGAGGCGTGCCCGGATGATTTGGCATGGGCGCGAGCAAGGGCGCGACCACACAAGCGTGCGTAGGCAGCAAATGCTTCGGTGTCGAAGGTTTCCAGTTCGGCTGAGATTTTCATGTCGCGCAACTGGCGCACATAAAAGTGTCGACCGCTGGGGCCGGTGGTCCAGCCGAGGAACAGGTCACTGGCCGATTGCATCAATCGCTGACCGTCGACCACTCGCTGACCGTTATGTCGCACACGGGATTTCGCCTTCACGTAATCGGCGAGCACCGAACGCCGCGCTTCCTTGAATTGCAGGAACAGCGGGAACTCTTGCTCATCCGTCAGCAGCGCCACCAGGCAGCGCGTGCCGACACTGCCTACACCCACCACTTTGAACGCCATGTCGTGAACGTGAAAACGTGACAGTAGTTCACGACGGTCAGCTTGCAGCGTGGTTCGGTAGTCGCCCATGAATGTGTCATACAGCGGGCGCCAGTCCGAAAGGCGCAGCCAGTCATCGTCGGCATCCAGCAGCGTGGTGTTTTTGTGCAGGTGGAAAATTTCCGGCAAGTCATCGCGAATGACCAGATGACCTTTCGCGTGACGTTCGCTGATTTTCGGCAGCAGTTCGGCATGCGTACGCCGCTCGGCTTTTGCAATGGCACGCTCCACGTGCTCCAGCGTGCCTTTGCTCGCCTGCCTGAGCAAGTCATCGTAACTGATGGACTCGTACCAGTTATCCAGTGAGCTTTGTTGGGCGCACTCCAGCATGCTTTCCTGATAGGCGCCGACCACTTGGCGGCAGACGGTTTCTTCCACCGTCTCACCGTGGCGCAGGTCCCGGGCCGCCACCATGAAACTCGCCACCAGGCGTTTCAGGTCCCATTCCCACGGGCCAGGGTGGGCTTCGTCAAAATCATTGACGCTAAACAACAGATTGCGCTCGGGTGTGGCAAAACCGCCGAAATTCATCAAGTGGCAATCGCCACAGATCGTCGATACCAGACCCATGTCGGGTGTGGCGGCCAGGTCATGCGCTTGCAGCAAGGCGTTGCCTCGATAAAAGGCGAACGGCGACACGAGCATGCGGCCATACCGTAACTCGACCAGCGATTTGATCCGGCCTTCGCTGGACCGCTTGATCAGCGGCAGCGGATCACGCGTTCCTTTCCCCATGGCCGCCTGAGCACTGCGCGAGCAGTTTTTGCGAGCATCCTTGCCTTGCTTCAAACGGTCTTCGAGGGTGGTCATGAGGGCTCTTTTTGGTTGGCGTTATTAGGTGAATTCGAACTGAGTGTAGAAGGGGAGTGTGTGATTGTCTGAAGGGTTTGAGCGGTTACGGGTTGCCGGATTAACAGGCAATTGGGTGGGGAAATCAGCAAAATATCCGGCCCCAGTCATTCTGAGTAGCCAGAATGTTATGTATACGATAATTTTAGTCATGAATGTTACGGTAACGGCACATGGACTACTCACTGATCATCTCCCGCCTCGGTAAGCAAATACGCGAAAAACGTATCAATCGTGGCCTGACGCAAGTCCAGCTCGCCGAACTCGCGGGGCTGACACGACATAAAGTCATCGCGGTAGAAAAAGGCACCCTTAGCGTCGGGATGATCGCTTTTGCGCGAATCCTGGCTGCGCTGGACTGTGAGTTATCGGTCATTCCGGCGGCGATGCCGACGCTTGAAGAGCTTGGGGATCTGTTCGCATGAAAATGACTTCGCTCAGTGTCAGCACTCCAGAAGGCAATAGCGGCAGAATCTTCAGCTCGCCTCCAGACATTGTTAGCGGCGCTGGAGGTCGTGCTTGACCGCTATCCGCAGCATCGAGAACGAGCCCCTCATGTTGTCAGTGCCATCCAACGAGCGGCTGCGCCATTTGTGCTGATGTTTGGGTAGGTTGTTTCGAGGAGAGGAAGGGGCGAGGAGGCTTCTGAACGGAAATCAATTAATTGAATGACGAGCGTTAGATTTTTATCTGATCAAATTTCCCATGGGCAGGAAACTTCCAGGGTACGCGGAACGCAGCGCCGCCTCTGATCAGATTTGCTTGAGCGGTAATTGCAGGCCACCAACGCACCAGGTTATGAGCCTTGTTCCAATAGGACTCATTTCTCCAATGCCTGGCCAGGCAGAAAACGGGTAGTCCAGATTCGCGAAACGCTCGTTTTTCTATATCGCCCTTTGTAAATTTATCTTGTGAGATTACCGCCCAGCCGCCTTCGTTACTCAGCACTGAAATCCAGTCAATGTCGGTGGTGTTTTGCGGAAATTTATCTCGCAGTGGCAATACCGAATGGCCTTCTATTTTAGTCAACTCATTCAACGCACGGGCCAATGCGGGAGGAAGGTTATTATCCAGCAAGAAGTTCAAGCGGCATTCCTTTGCTCAAAGTGCACCGCGGCTTCAACGGCTGCCGTAGAAATTTCATAGAGAAGTGCCACCCGTTTGGTGTCTTTTCCCTCTGTCTTATAAGCGCTGAAAATCGTCGCGGTATCGATTCCTGCCGTTGTGAGAACGGGTTTGCCGAAATTGCGAGAAGGGTCCAGAACGATGGCTTTACTGCGCTTGACGGGATACCAACGTTGAGCCGCCTCTGATTCCGTGTAGTCAATGCCCTCGTATAGAGAAGGTTTAATGACTTGCTCGAAGGCATATTGACGCTTTATCAGATCCAGAAGGGACTCATCCCCTGTTTCACTCAGGACGGTAGCGAAAATGCTTCGGCCATCGGTTTGAAAACGTTTGCAGGTAAACGGATAGGCCTGGTTAAACAATTCTTTTGCTTGCTGTGAGGCATTGCGGATGGCTTGCAGGCTGATACCGTGTTGGCGGAAGGCATGCACGAAGCGAATTTCAATGAGGTCATGAAAGCCTAGAACGGCCTCATCCAGGTCAGCCAGTTCAGAGCTCCAAATCCCCGGATACTGAACACCATGCGCGGTATATCCGAATAGCCACCGGCGAATATCGGCAGCCGGAATCCCCGTGTAAAGGGAGGCTTCTGCCGGTGTGTACAAGCCAATACCGACAAGGCGACCAGGCAGTTTGATGGTTTGCAATGTGGCCTCCTTGTCAGCCGGTGATTCGGCGAGGTGATTCTGGTGGGAAGGACGATCTCAAGCAACCGGTCGTGGACGAACTGCCATTTTGTGGGTTCAGCGTAGGTCTAAAGGTTGATCGGCACAATCAGCTCAGAGTCGTTAAGGTTTGAAGGAAATTTCCGATGAGCCTGTCCTTTAATTCGCCCGCAAGATGACCAGAAGTGAACTGAGGCTGTTGGCTGGAAACGTTCTGCTGAGTTGAAACCAAAAAAGCACCTGCGATGTTTTCGCCAGGTGCTTTCGTTATTGATGAGCTACGGCCATTTCGTTACATCGTCTAAACCTGTGCCCGCAATCGTCTACCGACGACATCCATCAAATCACAACCATCGCGCAGCGAAGTCACCAGTACCCGCGCCAGTTCACTGTGAACACCTTCGCCAAACGCGATGTTCTCCAGCAATTGAGTCGCGGTACGGATGCGGTAAGCCGCGGTTTCGTGCAATACGTCCAGCGGTGCTTCGGTGTCGATCAGCAACGACGCGATGGTGCAGTCGATGCCGGTGATAGGCATGTATCGATCCATGACAACCCCTCCATTGGGTAAACGAACGCGAGTATTCAGTGTTGGCTGGCGGATGGGGTTTCAGGTAGCCCATCGGGCGGGTCGAGGTTGTCCAGCGCGCGGTTTACCAACAGCTCGGCCAGTACGCTCAACTGCTGAATCGCCAGTGCCACATTGCGACGCGAGCCTTCGAGCTCACAGGCGAGGTCGGTGGTCATGACGTTGAGGGAGGCCAGTGTTTCGCAGGCGTGAGCGAGCAGGGTAGGAGTGTCGATTTCGGGGAGGAGGGTGAAGACGTGGCTGATGGGGTCGGGGCGTTGTGGGTTGCGCAGACGAGCGCTGACGGTGCGTTCGGTGGAATCAGCGAGATGAGTCAAATCGGGAGTGTCTGCATCTGAGCGTGCCTCAGATCCAGGTGGATTTGGAGTTATCTTTTTCAAATTGAATATCCTCACACTATTGATAAGAGCTACCAATCCCCTGCTGTCAAACAGGATTGGGTGGCAGCTGTGCGCGGGTTGACAGACCGGAAGTGTGAGAACCCGGTGCACCCGAAGATGCCCCGCGCACAGCCACCATAACGAGACTGCATGCGCGTGAGCATGCCGCCCGGTCGGGAGGGAGTGCAGATTACACTTTTCAGCCTGTCAAAGCCGATCGCTGTTTTGTAGCGACATCTGAAGGCTATCGACGTAGAACCGCATCCGCCAGTTCATGAAATTCGATACGAGTTGCGGGAAGTTTCCTAGGACGTGGACTACATCCATTTGGATAGCGTGCGAATCAGAGCATGACCCCTTACTAGTGGGGGGGCAGCAAGATCTAGGTCGATGTGATGGGACGATGGCTTGCCAAAAGTGAGCGAAAAATAAAAAAAGCCCGACACGAGGGCGCAATGCTGTTCACTTAAGCAATTTCAGTCACGACGCATGCTTGTAGCAGCTGCCGAAGGCTGCGTCGGCCGGTCCGCGCTCGGGCAAAGCAGTCGTGAACCCGGCTGCCGTGGTGTACCTGACGCACCGCAATGGCTGATTTTACGACTGCTTCGCCCGAGCGCGGACCGGCCGACGCAGGCTTCGCCAGCTGCTACAGATCGCATAACGGCTTAAGTGAACAGCATTACGACACGAGGGCGGGCTTCTTATCTGAGCAGCGGGTTAACCTCGTTTAGCTTCAGCTTCCATCATCACAAGGTTCTGCTGCTTGGTGGCTTCTGTCAGCACTTTGCTGTAGATACGCTTTTTTTGATTTGACTTGGCGTTACGAATAAAGTCGGCAAAGGGGCTCTTGGCGCCCTTAGTAAAAACATGCTTGTTCGACATCATTAATGCGCTCCTGATCCTGACCCGAGCTGAGCCGTTAAATCAGCTCGCATGTGTCGCTCGGTGATTTGGTAGTCAACTTTATTGCCCCCTGCTTTGTAAAGTCGTGCTGAATTGTCGATCGCACATGGCCGGCTCCAATTCTCAATATTCAGTAACCTCACCTTCCCTCAAAACCCACCCAGCCTCCCCAGCCATCAACCTGTACTGAACCTGCCGCATCCTCCCCGTCCGTCCCGCCTCAACATCCGCACTGTCATAAATCGGAAACCGGCGCACCAACATGTTCTCCACCACTGCAAACTCTTCTTCCCCCTGATACCCCTCCGCCATTTTTGCGTTCTCACTAACGGCCGGAAGGTAAATCTCGCTCAGCGATTTTTTGCGGTTGGCTGCATAGGCGACCAACTCACCCGGCATCCCGCGACCAGGTGATCGGGCGAAGACGTAAATCTCCGGTGAGCCATCGCGATCCAGGTCGGCGACTTCCGCGCGTGCGATGTTGCCGGTGAGTGGTCGAGTGATCTGCGCGTTGTCGATTTCCAACCCTTGAGGCGAAATGCGCACCACGGGGTTCCCGTCGACCCATTCCCCTTTCACATGAAATCGTATGCCTTGCAGTTCTAGCGTCTGATCAAACGGTTGGGCGCTGTCCGTCGAGGGGCTGAGGTTCAATGAAAGGCTGTAATAAGCGACCTGGTTGCGCCGTGCAGCGTTGCGCATGAGGTACACCTGAACCGTGTACTCGCCATCGACGGGCAACGGGCCCATGAAGTGGTTGCCCATGATCGATCCGTTGAACAGCGCAGAGTCGGCCCCCTTGGCGGTGATGTTGAAATAGGCGGATGCCTTGGAGGGCTTGAGGTCGACGGTCAGTATCTGGCCTGCCTTCGCATTGACGCGGTACTGCGCGGTGTTCGGGCCTTTGATCGATTGGTTGAACCTGACGCTATCGGCGCCTTTATCGAAAGGGACGTGCTCGACACGAGGTGCAAGTTCGGTGGCGGCGTGTGCATACGTGGAAACCACGGCCAACAGAACGACGATGATCAAGCGGTTCATGTTTTTTTCCTGAGTGGACCTGAGGCGAAAGGATAGATAAACCCGGCGAGGAGGCGAAGACACAAAACCGACAAACGTCACGGGTGAGTAGAGGCTGCGCTGCTAGGCTTGCCTACTCTGTTGCTTCCCATCAGGAGTCACGGCCATGAGTACTGCACTGGAAAACGTTCTGTACACCGCAAAAACCCACACTGTCGGTGGCCGCACCGGTACCGGCAAGTCCAGCGATGGCGAACTCGACGTCACCTTCAGCTCCCCCGGCTCGGGCAAGCCCGGCACCAATCCGGAGCAACTGTTTGCCCTCGGCTATTCGGCTTGTTTCATCGGCGCGATCCAGGTGGCGGCAGGCAAGATGAAAATCAAATTGCCGGAAGACACATCGGTGGATGCCGAGGTGGACTTGGGTAAAACCAGTGCCGGGGACTTTCAGCTGGCCGTCAGGTTGAACGTCAACATTCCCGGCTTGGAGGCGGGGGTGAAGCGTGAACTGGCTGAGGCTGCGCATCAGATGTGCCCGTATTCGCGGATGACGCGTGGGCATGTAGAGGTGGAGTTGAAGGTGGTTTAAATCCCAGCCACATACTGAAATTGCCTTTGTGGGAGTGAGCCTGCTCGCGATAGCCATCGTGCATACAATATGGATGTCGCATGACACACCGCCATCGCGAGCAGGCTCACTCCCTCAGGTGGATCAGCGGTGTGGCGACGATCTCGACACTTTAATGTTATCCAGCATCCGATTCACCGCCAGTTCCGCCAGCATTACACTCGCCGAGGCCAGCGACTCACAGGCATGCGCCAACAGGTCTTCGCCCTTCATATCCGGCGAAACGAAAATCGTGCTTGGCTTGCGGGCCACGGACGCTTTGAGGGGGGACCTGAGCGGTGATGGTGTTGCCGACCATGGCCGAGTCAGGTCCGGACGGCCTCAAGTGAAGCGGTTGTTGGAGCGTGCCCGTGCCTTGGCGGGGGTCGCCACCAGGGTCTTCTGGGTTATCAACGGCGTGACCTGCACGATGACTGTGGCTGGTGCCGAGAGTGCACCGAGCGAATCCGTGGCCTGGTAGGTGACGGTGGTGGAGAAGGGACTGGTGATCTTTTGCGGTGCAGTAACGCCATTATTTTTCAGCGACTATTTAGGCGCGCCGTTGCATGAACTATCGATCTCTCTGAGCAGCGTGTCGTTCTGGAAAATTTCCAAATGCACCTGGCAGGTCGCATCTTCAGGCATGCTCAGGCTAACTCCGTTAGACGAAACGCCGCTTTGCACCTCGCCTTGCTGACTAATACCGGCGCTTCCGTTCGAGCTGTTTTGGCGCACTGTCATTCGATACTGAAGTGACAGAGGCGTAGGGTTCTCAATGTGAGGACGGATCATCACAATCGCTCCGCTGCGCTGCATTTCGATCGACACGCCCAACTGGGAAAAGTCCATCATAGGGTTTACCTCTGCGTCGCGTTGGCGCTCATGTTATCGCCGTGCTGTATGATCGAGACCGTACCACCGAACCCGGTTTGATCAACTGTCGCCTGGTTAGCTTGCCCATACTGGCCGACAAACGCCTGATTGTACGCACCGTTCTGAACGACACTGGCCAGGTTGGAAGTGCCTTGCTGCACGACGCCGGTCTGGTTGTAAGCACCAGATTGATTGATCTCCAGACCGTTGTTCAATCCTTCCTGCTTGGCAGAAATCGAATTGACAACATTGCTTTGGTTGATCACCGCCCGATTGCCAATCCCCACCTGACTTTGAGCAAGACGTTGTGCGGCGCCATTCTGATCGACTCGTGTTTTGTTGTACGAGCCGATCTGCGAAATGGTGGCGACGCTGTTGCCCACGGTTATGCCGGCATAGCGCGTCTCGGGGGTCAGGTCTGCTGCCTGGCATAGTGCGCAGGTGGCGGACAGCGTAGCGGCCAGCCACCAGCGACGATTATTTTTGAGCGCCATTAATCTCTCCGTTTGTTAGCAATAGACTTTCGATTGGGGCAGCCGGCAAGGTGGTCATGAGTTCGTCATAACTTTTTAGATAGCCTTGCAACAACGGTTTGTGGAGATCGTCCGGGTTCTTCAGGTTCCAGCTACCGTCGCGGGCTCCTTGGGCAATCATGTGGATCAGTGCGGTTTCAATCGCTTCGCGCACGCATTGCTGAACAGGTTCGTTGCGCGACAACCCTGTTTCAACTTCTAGCAGGTGTTTGAATGAGACGAAGCGGAAAATGCCGAAGTCGACCTGAATCGAAAACACTGTTTTGGTCGTCGTGATGCTCTGAATAATGTCGCCAGTTCTGATGTCTACCGCCCTCAAGTTGACCGTAACCTGATCTTGCCGGTACAACTCCGATGGCCCGACGCCTAGATAACGAACACCAATGCCACCTGTTCTAACATTGCTTTCATAGGCGACGATGGCGCCCTCAATTACCATGTTAGCAGCACGTAATGGCGGTAACTGGCCTTGGGCCTTGTCTTGGGGATCCTCTAGTGCACGGATTATTTTGCGTTCTGTGAGCAGATCTTGCAGGTTTTCACGTTCGACCGGTTTGAACCAGCGGGAATCTCGCAGCGCGGTGATTAAGAGCGATGCAGCCCCTTGGGTCACCGAGGTTGAAAACGAGCTGTCAGGCGCCGGTTTGTATTGGCCGGTCTGATCGCGCAGGCCATATACCGCGACACTGATAGGGCCAGCAGGCGCAGGCAGGTTAGTCAAGTCACGGAGGCTCTGTGTAGCGGGCGCGAGCGTTGCCGGGGACAAGGTCGACGCGGGTCGAGACGTGACACAACCAGCGAGTAGTATTGCGGCAGATACAATCGACAATAACGAACGGACACGCATTTTCTTTCTCTTCCTGCACAAAAAAAACCCGCCGAAAAAATCGGCGGGGTTAAACAACTTAGTGCTGGTAGATAGTAGCGACGTTGCCGTTGCCGCCCGTCTGGCTGACGTTAGCAGTCAGATTATTGCCTGCCTGGGTCAGGCCAACGGTGTTGGTGGCAAGGAGTCCATTGCCGGTCTGGCTCACAACAGCGCGGTTGTTGGTACCGATTTGCAGCAGCGATTCTTCGTTGAAGGACGCGGTTTGAGTGCTGGAGGCAGAGTTGTTGTTGCCATATTGTTTAACGTCAGCGTTCAGGACACTGCCGTTCTGGTAAACAGTGGCACTGTTGAAGTCACCTGATTGCAGGGCATTAGCCGAGCTGAAGCCAGAGTTGACTTGCTGCACATAACCGATGTTGCTGTTGCCGCTTTGCTGCAGGCTGGCCGAAACCTGGATGTTTTTCTGCTGAGCCACGGTGCCGGTGTTGCCATTACCTGCTTGATGAAGGCTGGCTACAGCGCTGGTGTTGTCTTGCTGAGAAATGGTGCCGGCGGTGTAACTTCCGGATTGAGTAATAGTAGCGCTGGTGCCACGGTTAATATTTTGAGATGCGGTAGCTGTATTATTGTTGCTGTCACCCTGATTGATACTGGCCGATGTGTTGAAGTTGTTGTCTTGCGCGATTGTAGCGTTGCTGAAGCTGCCAGCCTGTGTCAGATCGGCACGCTGGATGTTTTCGCCAATTTGATTGATGACCGCACCGTTATTGTTACCAGCCTGGTTAGCGGCGGCACTGTTGTTAGCCCCATTTTGGTTGATGCTCAGAGCACTGTAGGTAGCGGTCTGATTGATCGGTGTTTTGGGGGCTGAGACGGTGCCAGCAATGTTGTTGCGGCCAGTCTGATTGATACTGATCGATGATCCGGTCGCACCGCTCTGGTCAACGTTCAATTTGTTACTGGAACCGTTCTGCGTAGTATTGACGCTGCTGGAGTCAGCCATGGCCGAACCGGACAGTGCTACCAGAACTGCGAGAGACAGAAGTGATTTACGTGAGTGCATTACAAACATCCTTTTTGAGTATGTGCTTATTGGTAGGGTATTGCGGGTTGGTTTTACAGCAGCTTTTATGGTTGATTGACTTGAAACTGTGTGGTCTGTCCGGTGTTCTTGTCGGTGGTAACAATTTGCAGCAGCCCACCTTGAAGATTGGTAATCGCGATGCGGAAGTCGGTGGTCTCAACAACCCCGGGTGAAAGTTGGCCGTCGGCGCCGACGATGCTCGAGGTCACGGCAGAGGACACCCGGCTTAGAATGGCGCTTTGCAACATGCTGTTAAATTGAGTCAGAGCAGTCTGTCCGGAAGCCGAAGAGGACGACTTTTCAGTATGGTCATTTTGCGCCTGCGCCTGGTTCAACAGTACCGGGCCGTTCAGCGGGTTACCGCCGAAGGAAGGGTTGTTGGGCACGTATACGAGTTCGCTGGCGTGTGCGGTATGTACTAAGCCAAACAAAAGCGTCAGGTTGATTACAGCCAAAGAAATACGGTGCATATAGGTGCCTTTCATAGCTCGTCGCGCCCCAAGTCGGGATCGCCAAAAAACTGTGCTAGTTGGTAATCAAGAATTGCCTGGTAAACCTGAGCAGCTGCGTTAGTTCCAATGGCAGGAATGAGCGTGCGGTTTGGCGGAAGAAACATCTGAAAAAGGCGACGGTTGCCGTAGTCGACAAACACCTGACTACCCAGGCGCGCGGTTGGTCGCTCGGTAATGGCAACTGTGAAGTTTCCGGCCTCATCCTTTTCACTCCACGCAATGGCAAAACTGTCGTAAAACGCTCGCCCCGCCATGGTGATTGTCTGTCCAATCACGACCCCCCCGACGTCTTTATGGTTAAGCGTTCGGTGTTGATCAACACTTGCGGTACTGTTAACGCTCTCCTGCGCAAAAACGGTAAAAACAACGCCTAGTTGGAGGGCAATAATGCTGAAAAGTTGAGGGCGGTTCATTGTTGTAATGGCACCGATACAGGTATGAAGCGATTTAAATACAAAAAATGGCATTTAGCCACTAAAAAAATGCATTAATTAAAGTTTGTTTTTGACGTCAATTTCTTGTTTTCTTTGTAGTGTAATTTATGGAAATTAACGTATGCGACAATAGAAATATGGCGTCATTTTTTTGTTGTAAGCGTGGGCGCATACGGAATTTTGTCTTAGTGCTGCTGGTATGAATTTTCTGTTGCTGAAGTTTATCCATTTAACGGCGACTTTCTTCAGGGCTTCGTATTCATCGAGGTGATGATCCTCAGTCCAGCCGCCCGCCAGTTGGATCAGCTCACACGCGAGCCAGTGTCGAAGGCTTTAGGCTTAAGGGCGCGCCGTGTCATGCACGGGATCGTGTTGGCGCAATAGGGTGCAAGAATGGGATTGGCATTGCAGTATCGAGCGGTGCTGCACGATCCTTTATCCGTATGGCTGGGTGTGATCTGGCGGAGGAAGCGCTGGCCGATCCAGCGAACGACGGTGACCGCCTTGCTGTTCCAGATCGCCTTGTAACGCGGGCCGTCCGGACATTCACTGGCTGGCTTGCCGCGCCATGGGATCAGCGTGTAGTCGTCGGGCATACCCTGAAGGCGCTCGCACTCGCCTGGGTCACCATGTCTTCTTTAAGGATGTGCCTTGACAGCCATCGTCCTATGAATCTTTCCTTTATGCAGGGAGTGTGTTCGGTCGGCAGAACGCCGGGGAGGATGTTGCTGAAAAGCTGCTGAAACTGACGTGAATCGACATGAATCCACAACAACCTTCAGCAACACATGAACCCCCAGATGCAGCGAAGCCCGCACTGGGCGGGCTTCGTTGGTGTCGCATTTGGTGGAGCCGGGGGGATTTGAACCCCCGTCCGCCAGTACTCCGCTGTCGGTACTACATGCGTAGCCGTGTCTATTAAGTTAACCCTCAGCGACCCGACGGGCAGGGTGCTTTGGGCGAGTTGTGTAAGTTTTAGCCGCTTCGTCCACAACGTACTGCACGGCGATTCTGTTCTATATGACAATCACTTTGGGTTTACAGACATCCCCTGATGATTGCTGGACCCGAAGGTACCAGGAGGGAAGGGCTAAGGCTGCTTACGCAGCGAGAGCGTATTCCCCGTAGGTTTCGTCATTGGCAACTATAAGAAGTTGCAACAGTGGATTTACGAGTTCTGTTACCAACTCGGCATGCACCTAAAGTTTCGCAACCGGCGTCGAATCCTAAACGGCCCCGAGCCTGTTGCTCTGTGAATCAAAGTGAGCAACAAGCCTGCGCAGTGTACGCCAACAAGGCTCAGAAGGCCAACCCGAAGGTTGGCCCTGAGCGCTGCGGTTATTTACCGCCTTTCTTGGCATTCTTCATGGTCTGGATGAGCTCACTCGTTTCACCAATGCAATCTTTAGTGCCTTGTTCAGTACCTTTTGCCTGATCCGCTTTGGCCTTCTCTACGCCTTCCTTGATCGTACCCATCATGTCTTCTGAACTCTGGAACTCCGCCTGGTTATTTTCGATCGTTTTCAGGTTGACCGCGCATAGGTCTTCAGCAGCAAATGAAGCAGAAGCCATCAGGGAAGCAGTAACGAACAGGCCGAACAGTACAGAATGTTTCATGTGCATCTCCTTGAACTGAAGAACCAGGCATCACTGACCATCTGGGCGAGCTGCCGAGTTTTGGAAGGCCCCACGTTTGCGGGACTTGATAGGTGGACTGCGGCGACAAGTCAGGGTTCGAATTTTCTACGGCAGGGCTGTCGATTCCAGCAAGAAGCATTACAGAAGGCGCATAAACACGCCTTCCTTGATGTTTGCTTCAGGTCACCCTGGCCTTGGTAACGCGGTCCACTAGATAGACTAGCCCGTGGTAGTCGATTGTGCTGTGTTGTGTCAGCCCTATCTCACAAGTGCGACTGGTCGAGATTCCCTCGCTGCACTGCTGAACCGCGTCCTTGAGCGTTCTCAACGCATGAGCATTCAATTCCGGCGTAGTGAATCCCTTGTCGCCGGCAAACCCGCAGCAGTGAATCCCTTCTGGAATGACCACGGTTTTGCTGCATTTGCGCGCCAGCTCGATCAACGCCTGGCTCTCGCCCAGATGCTGGGTGCTGCAGGTGACGTGCACCGCAATCGGCGCTTCCTGCGGAGTGAAATCCAGGCGATCCATCAAATGCGTACGGATGAAACGCACCGGGTCGTACAGGTCCAGTCGAACCTGGCCCAAATCCTCAACCAGCCGTAACGTGCAAGGGCTGGTGTCGCAGTAAATCGGGTCGAGCCCGCCGCGACTGGCGTGTAGCAAGGCGCCAATCAGTTCCTGGCGTTTGTGTTCGGCCTGTTCGGCGTAACCTTTGGAGGCAAATGGCTGGCCGCAGCAAAGGTTGTCCTGATTGTCCGGGAAGACCACCTGGTAACCGGCCTTTTCCAGTAGTCTGCGGGTTTTGTCGTACAGCGACATTTGCTCTATATCACCGGCCGCCGGGCCCATGACCCGCGAAACACACGCCGCCAGGTACACCACCCGGGGGCGCTCGTCCGACACGGTCGGACTGAAGCGAATGGCTTTTTCCGGCTGGGGCATGGCATTGGTCCATTGCGGGATCTGACCTTTGGACAGCTTGGTCAGTGTCGCCGAAAGTTTTGCCAGGCGTGGTGCTCCCAACAGCATCCGCGCGCCGTTGGCGACGTGCAGGGTGAAGCGGGCGCCTTGCAGTGCCGTGGCGAAATTTCCTTCGAGCCAATTCGCCGTTTTCACATGCTTGGCGTTACGGCTGCGGAGCTTTTTCACCAACTCGCCGGTATTGATGCCTACAGGGCAGCGCTGCGCACAAAGACCGGTGGCCGCGCAGGTGTCGATGCCTTGGTATTCGTAAGCCGCTTCGAGTTCGGTGGTGTCGACGCCGGCGCGCTTTTTCGCCTGAATATCCCGCCAGATCACGATGCGCTGGCGCGGGCTCAGGGTCAGGCCTTTCGAGGGGCACACCGGTTCGCAGAAACCGCACTCGATGCACTTATCCACAATCTCGTCGGCGGCCGGCAAGGGTTTCAGGTGCTTGAGGTGGATTTGCGGGTCTTCGCTGAGCACCACGTCCGGGTTGAGAATGCCGCTGGGGTCGAGCAGGCGTTTGAGCTGCCACATCAATTGGTAGGCATCACTGCCCCACTCCAGCTCGACGAAGGGCGCCATGTTGCGTCCGGTGCCGTGTTCAGCCTTCAGCGAACCGCCGAATTCCACTGCCACCAACTGCGCCACGTCGTCCATGAACGCCTGGTAGCGTGCGACTTCTTCCGGGTTGTTGAAGCCCTGGGTGAAGACGAAGTGCAGATTACCTTCCAGCGCGTGTCCGAAAAGGATCGCTTCGTCGTAGTGATGTTTGTCGAACAACTCGATCAGGCGGTTTACCCCGATGGCCAGTTGTTCCACCGGGAAGGTCACGTCTTCGATGATTACGGTTGTGCCGGTTTTACGAACGGCGCCGACGGCGGGGAAGGTGTCTTTGCGGATCGCCCAGAGGCGGGCGTTTTCCACCGGGTCTTCGGTGAAGTCGACCTGCTTCTCCACCGGGAACGAAGTCAGCGACGCCATGATTTGCGCCAGTTGTTCCTGCAGCAAGGTGGACGATGCGGCGCGGGATTCGATGAGCAGCGCGCAGGCATTGTTCGACAGGTGCTGTACGAAAGCGGGCATGCCGGGTTTGCTCTGCACCGAGCGCAAACTGCGCCGGTCCAGCAGTTCCACGGCCGACACCGGTTGGCTTTTCAGCACGGTCACGGCGTTACAGCAGGTTTCCACGTCGGGGAACACGATCAGCGCCGAGGCTTTGTTCGGGTGGTCGATTACCGTGTCGTAAGTCACCGCGCTGATAAAGCCGAGGGTGCCTTCGGAGCCCACCAGCAAGTGGCTCAAGATATCCACAGGCTCGTCGAAATCCACCAGGGCATTGAGTGACAGGCCAGTGGTATTTTTCAGACGGTATTTGTGGCGGATTCGCGCAGCCAATTCGGCATTGGCGCGGGTCTCGCGGCCCAAGGTGGCCAGACGTTCAAGCAGTGCAGCGTGGCTTTGACGAAACGCCGCGACACTGGCCGCGTCCTCTGTATCAAGGCGGCTACCGTCGGCCAGTACCAGCCGAATGCCGGCCAGCGTGTGATAGGTGTTCTGTGCCGTGCCGCAGCACATGCCGCTGGCATTGTTGGCGACGATGCCGCCGATTTTGCAGGCGTTGATCGACGCCGGGTCCGGGCCGATCTTGCGTCCGAACGGCGCCAGCCAGGCATTGGCCTGCGCGCCGATCACGCCCGGTTGCAGACGGATTTGGGTGCCTTGGCCACGGATCTCGCGGCCGTTCCAGTTATCCCCCAGCACGATCAGCACCGAGTCGCTGATAGCCTGGCCAGACAGGCTGGTGCCAGCGGCGCGGAAGGTCACCGGGACCTGATCCCGTTGCGCCAGTTTGAGCAGCGCGACGACTTCGTCTTCCGACTCGACGCGAATCACCAGTTGCGGAATCAGTCGATAGAAGCTGGCGTCAGTGCCGAAGGCCAATGTAGACAGCGGGTCGTCGAAACGTCGCTCTTGGGGGATCAGTTGCTGCGCATCTTTCAGGAAAGCCGCCGGTAGACTCATTGGTCCTCCAGGATCAAAACCACCAAGTCTTTCGGACCATGAGCGCCGTAGGCCAGTATCTGTTCAATGTCGGCGGTTTTCGACGGACCGGACACCAGCAGAGCGTTGGTCGGCATGCCTTGGGCCCAGTTGAATTCCTGCTGTACCTGATAGAAGTTGTCGCGGATCTCGCTAGCCTTCAGCAGGGCGAAATGCACCGGCGGTACCAGGCTCATCAAACGCGGTTCTTCGCGCGTTGGCCACAGAATCAGGCTGCCGGTCGCGGCGATGGCGCCAAGGGTGCCGGTCAGGCTGGCCGGGGTGTCATTGAACAACTCGGCTTTCCACTCTTCAATCGGGCGGTCGTAGGCCTTGAGTGCCGGCAGCCCCGGATTATTCGCCCAATGCTGTGAGAGGCGTTGACCGTGAGGCGTAGTCGGCGCGATCAACAGGCTTGGCAATTGGCGATCCTGCAACAACTGAGCTAATAGCGAAGGCCAGCCGTCGCTCGACGTCAGATGAATTTCGGTGTGCACCGCTTCCATCAATTTGCGCAGCTGCGGGATGCGTTGTTCAGCGGTATAGGTGTAGGGCGCTGTCACCAGTTCGACGTCAAACTCGTCAGGCACAGGCGTGGTGCCGGTCAGACTTTTCCGAAGTTTGGCGAGGATGTTTTGCTTGGCGCTCATCAGCGGTCTCCCTGTTTGGCCATATGGTCGCGGGCCATGTCGTGCAGTGAGCGGGCAGCGGGTTTTGGTGCGCTGTGGTTCTGCGTCCACGGGCCGACATTGTCTGGCGTGAGCGCGCGTAAACGCGTGGCGAAGAAACCGAACAGTCTGTACAGCGTCGGCGAGCTGTTGAGCCTGGCCCAGGCGTTCCAGATGAACCGTTCTTTGCGCGAATACTTGCTGCCTTGGCCACGCATGACTTGATGCGGGCTGTCCGGCGCTTTGACGTTCTCCTCACGAAGGCGACGCAACAGTGCCGGAATTGGGATTTTTACCGGGCAGACTTCGCCGCACGCACCGCAAAGCGATGAGGCGCTGGGGTGGTCCGGGACTTTCGCCAGGCCGACCATGTGCGGCGTGATGATTTTTCCGATAGGCCCAGGGTAAACCTCCCCATAGGCGTGGCCGCCGATTCGGGTGTAGACCGGGCAATGATTCATACAGGCGCCGCAGCGGATGCAGTTCAGGGTCTGACGCAATTCGCTGTCGGCAAACGCCTGGCTGCGACCGTTGTCGAGCAGGACCAGGTGCACTTCCTGAGGGCCGTCGAGTTCATGTTCCTTGCGTGGGCCGGAGATCATGTTCACGTAGGTGGTGATCGGAATGCCCAGCGCCGAACGGGTCAGCAGCGACAGCAGCGGCACCACATCGCGCAGGTTTTCCACGACTTTTTCGATACCGGTGACGGCGATGTGCACCGGTGGTACGGCGGTGGTCATGCGCCCGTTGCCTTCATTTTCCACCAGCAACAAGGTGCCAGTTTCGGCCACGGCGAAGTTGACACCGGAGACGCCGATGTCCGCTTCGAAAAATTTCTGCCGCAAGACTCTGCGACCGATCTGAATGAGTTGGTCAACGTCCTTGGTGTATTCCACGCCAAGTTTGTCGTGGAATAAGGACGCGACCTGACCGGCATTCTTGTGGATCGCCGGCATAATTATGTGTGAAGGCTTCTCGTGGTCGAGCTGGACGATGTACTCCCCCATGTCCGACTCCAGGCACTCAATGCCTTGAGCTTCGAGGACATGGTTCATCTCCATCTCTTCGCTGACCATCGATTTGCCCTTGATCACTTGCCGCCCCTCGTGAGCGCGGATGATCGAGAGGACGATGCCATTGGCCTCGTCCACCGTTTCCGCCCAGTGCACTGTCACACCGTTGCGGGTCAGGTTCTGTTCAAGCTGTTCGAGCAGGTCGGGCAACTTGGATAATGCACGGGCGCGGACAGCGTTGCCCAGCGCTCGCAAATGTTCTCGTTCGTGGGCATCGCCGAAGGACGCTGCCCGCTTGGCCATCAGCGAATCCATTGCCGTGCGAAAGTTGTTTCGCAGTTGCTTGTCGCCCAAAGCCTTGTGAGCCCGGGCGCGAAAATCTTCCTCGACGCTGACCGTCGGAATAATCGTGGACGTGCTCATCGGGCACCTCCGGTTCGCTGCCAGAGGAAACTGGCCAGGTGTTGGCCGCGCAGCGCTTCCTTCTGTTTCTCCAGCGAGCCGTTGATGTTCATCAGGCAACCGCAGTCGGCACTGAGTACCTTGTGCGCGCCGGACTCCTTCAACGACCGGGTCTTGTCCGCCACCATCGCGCCGGAAATGTCCGGCATTCGGACGCTGAAAGTCCCGCCAAAGCCACAGCATTCACTTTCATGATCATGATTGACCCGCTCCACATTGCTCAATTGCGCCAATAACTCGCGACCGTGCAGGTGGGTGTTCATCTCGCGGCGGGCCGAGCACGAGGTGTGCAACGCCACTTTGACCGGTTCGCCGCTGTCCTTGAGCTGCACTTTGCAGACAAACAACAGGAACTCGGCCAGTTCATACGTCCTGGCCGCCAATGCTTGAACCTGTTTCAGCGTGTGCGGTTCGTCCTTGAACAAGTCGGCGTAGTGTTCGCGCAACATCCCGGCACACGAACCTGACGGCACCACCACCGGATAATCCCCGGCGAACAGCGCCAGTTGCGAGCGAGCTACGGTCCTTGCCTGCTCGGTGTAACCCGAGGTGTAGGCCGGTTGTCCACAGCAGCTTTGCCCTTGCGGGTACTCGACACGAATGCCTTCGCGTTCCAGCAAGTGGATCGCGTCCATCCCGGCTTCCGGGTAGAACAAATCCACGACGCAGGTCCCGAACAGGTAGACCCGTGACGGTTTCTCGCTGGGGTATTGCCGAGGCTCGGGCAGTGGCGGGGCGACGCGGGTCGCGTTCGGCACAGCGTTGTAAAAAAGCTCGCTCATCAGGCGTCTCCGGGTGGTCCCGGTTATCCGTCCGCTGCGGCGGCTGAAAATAGTGTGGGCAACTTTCAGCAGCCTTGCAGACCGGGTTGTGAATTGCTGACGCCGGAATCGTGGTCCGGCGTCGGTTTTTGCTTTTTAACCTGTACTACTTAATGCACCAGCATGCCGGTGAACCAGTAGGCCTGAGCCAGGGTGATCAAACCGACTATCGTTGCAAAGAATAGGCTGTGCTTGAGGGTGAAGCGGAACAGATCCGATTCTTTGCCCACCAGGCCGGTCGCGGCGCAGGCTACGGCGATCGATTGTGGCGAGATCATCTTGCCGGTCACGCCGCCGCTGGTGTTCGCCGCCACCAGCAACACATCGCTAACGCCGATCTGATGCGCAGTCGTTGCTTGCAACGAGCTGAACAGGGCGTTGGACGAAGTGTCGGAACCGGTCAGGAACACACCCAGCCAACCGAGGAATGGCGAGAAGAACGGGAAGGCTGCGCCGGTACCGGCCAGCACCAGGGCCATGGTCGACGACATGCCCGAGTAGTTGGTGACGAAGGCAAACGCCAGCACCATGCCGATCGACAGGATCGGCCAGCGCAGCTCGTAGAAGGTCTCTTTCAAAGTGGTCAGACCAGTTTTGATGTTGATCTTCAGTACCAGCATCGAGATCAGCGCGGAGAAGAAAATAGCGGTGCCTGTCGCGGAGATCGGATCGAGCTTGAACACCGCCGGAAGGGCGGTTGGAGCCGCCACGATCGGTGCAACCTTGATCACCATTTGATCCAGGTGCGGGATGGCGAAGTTGAACACCCAGCTGTACATCGAGCCGCCGGCAGCGAACATTGCCTTGAACGGTTTCAGGGTCCAGATGGTGACCAGCACGGTGAGGATCAGGAACGGCGACCAGGCTTTGATGATTTCCAGGAGGCTGTAAGGCGAAGCGACAGTAGTGCGCTTCTGGCCGAAACCACCGGCGCTGGCTGTTACCACGGACGCCGAGACGGCGCCGACGATGTGCTGGCCGGCGGCGCGTTTCGGTTGCCAGACCTTCAGGAACAAGGTCAGGGAAATCAGGCTGGCCAAGGCCGAGGTGATGTCCGGCAGCTCCGGGCCGATGAAGTTCGAAGTGAAGTACTGGGTGACGGCAAAGCTCAGGCCGGCCACCAGTGCGGCAGGCCAGGTCTCCCGAACGCCGCGCAGGCCATCCATCATGAACACCAGCCAGAACGGCACGAACAACGACAGCAGCGGCAGTTGGCGACCGGTCATGGCGCCGATCTTGAACGCGTCGATGCCGGTCACTTGCCCGGCGACGATGATTGGAATCCCCAGGGCACCGAATGCCACGGGCGCGGTGTTGGCGATCAGGCACAGGCCTGCCGCGTACAGCGGATTGAAGCCCAGGCCGACAAGCAATGCAGCAGTAATCGCCACCGGCGCACCGAAACCGGCGGCGCCTTCGAGGAATGCACCGAAGCAGAACCCGATCAGCAGCACCTGCAAACGCTGGTCGTCGGTGATCGACAGTACCGAACTGCGGATCACTTCAAACTGGCCGCTCTTGACCGTCAGTTTGTAGAGGAATACGGCCGCCACAATGATCCAGGCGATGGGCCACAGACCATAGGCGAAGCCGTAACCGGCGGCAGCGAATGCCATGTCGACCGGCATCTGGAAGGCAAAGATCGCCACGGCAATGGACAACGCCAGGGTGATGCTGCCCGCCACATGACCTTTGAGGCGGAACACCGCCAACGCCAGGAAGAAAAATACGATAGGAATGACGGCCGCGAGGGCGGAGATGCCGAGACTGCCGAGCGGGGTATAGAGCTGTTGCCAGGTTTGCATATGGGGTGGCCCCTAATTGTTGTTGGTCAGACACTGGGCAGCGGTTTTGGTTAATTGGTAATACCAATTTACAATCGCTGTTGGCTAGGGTAAAAGCCTTATGTGCGGTGTGTCAATTTGCCGCCCTAAAACTTTTGTCGAATACGCCGTATGCAATGTTGTTGAGCGGTTTGATCGAGCGTCGTCTGGCCAGGTGATGTCGCCGCGCCAATAGACCAGAATAGACCGCCCGGCGAGTGGTCGGGATCGTGGAGAAATGAGTTATGGGGTTTGATCAGATTCGTCAGCGCCGTTTGTCTGACGATATTGTCGAGCGGCTCGAGGGAATGATCCTTGAGGGCACGCTGAAGTCTGGCGAGCGCTTGCCGGCCGAGCGGGCACTGGCCGAGCAGTTCGGCGTGTCACGCCCTTCGTTGCGTGAGGCGATTCAGAAACTGTCCGCCAAGGGCTTGCTGGTCAGTCGTCAGGGCGGTGGCAATTATGTCGTCGACTCGTTGGGGTCGACCTTCAGCGATCCACTGCTGCATCTGCTGGAAAATAACCCCGAGGCGCAGCGGGATCTGCTGGAATTTCGCCACACCCTGGAAGCGTCTTGCGCTTATTACGCGGCATTGCGCGCCACCGATGTGGACCGTGAGCGGCTGACGGCCGCGTTTGACGTATTGCAGGACTGTTATTCGCGCCATGACGACGTGAGTCGGGCCGAAGAGGGGGCGGCGGACGCCAGTTTTCACCTGGCCATTGCTGAAGCCAGTCATAACGCGGTGTTGTTGCACACGATTCGCGGGCTGTTCGATCTGCTCAAACGCAACGTGGTGACCAACATTGGCGGCATGTACAAGCAGCGCACGGAAACCCGCGACATGCTGATCACGCAGCACCGGGAGTTGTACCTGGCGATTATCGAAGGACGGGCGGAGCAGGCGCGCGAAATCTCCAGTCGACACATCTTGTATGTGCAGGAAGTGCTGGAAGAGGTGCGTCAGGAAGTGCAGCGCATGGCTCGGGCGGAGCGGCGCAAGGGGATGTAGTCGGCAAACGATCGTTCCCACGCTCTGCGTGGGAACGATCAGGGTGGGAACGATCAGGGTGGGAAATTAATCTTCCTTGCCCTTGTTACGCACTGCACGCGCCAATTCACGACCAGCGTCGCGTTCGCGTTCGGTGTCGCGCTTGTCGTATTCCTTCTTGCCCTTGCCCAGCGCGATCTCGCACTTGACCATGTGCTTGCTCCAGTACCAGGACAGGCACACGCAGGCATAGCCTTTCTGCTGCACGGCGGTGGCCAGCTTTTCCAGCTCGCGGCGGTTGAGCAGCAATTTTCGGGTACGGGTCGGGTCAGCAATGACGTGGGTGCTGGCAGTCATCAGCGGCGTGATGTGACTGCCGAGCAGCCAGGCTTCGCCATCCTTGAGCAGCACGTAACTGTCGACCAGTTGCAGCTTGCTTGCCCGCAAACTTTTTACTTCCCAGCCGGCCAGGACCAGACCAGCCTCGAACTTATGCTCGATGAAGTAATCGTGTCGCGCCTTTTTGTTCTGCGCGATGGTCCCTGTGGGGTGTTTCTTCTGTTTAGCCATAGGGGCGGCATTATAGGGAGTTGCGCGCAAGTCGGCTACGGTATCGCTACGTGCTTGAGCAGGTTGATTGAATCCCGGACAATGCGGCCTCTTTTTTGAACGCTTGGGCGTGATAACGATGTCGACAGACAAGGTTTCTGTCCACGGCAGTTGGGCTAGCCGCTGGGTCTTCATACTCGCCGCGACCGGTTCGGCCGTGGGCCTGGGTAGTATCTGGAAATTCCCGTACATGGTCGGCGTCTACGGCGGCGGGGCTTTCGTGCTGATGTTCCTGGCCTGTATCGCGCTGATCGGTGTGCCGGTCATGCTGGCTGAAACCCTGATCGGCCGTCGTGCCCGGCAAAGTCCGGCCAACGCCTTGAAGGTGCTGGCGCTGGAGGCGGGGCACTCGGCCAAATGGTCCTGGGGCGCGTTCGCCGGGATGATCACGGCGTTGCTGATCCTGTCTTTCTATAGTGTGGTCGGCGGCTGGTCGCTGGATTACATCATCGACATGGGGCGTGGCGATTTTCAGGGGGTAACGGCTGATCAAGTCGGCGCGTACTTTGGCAACGTGATTGCCGATCCTTGGCGCCTGACACTTTGGCACACGATTTTCATGCTGCTGTCGGCCGTTGTGATCGCCAAAGGCGTGGTCGCCGGGCTTGAACGCAGCTTGCGCATCATGATGCCGCTGCTGTTTGTGATGGTCATCGTGCTGCTGGGTTACAGCATGACCACCGGCCATTTCATGGAGGGCGTGCATTTCATGTTCGACTTCCACCCGGAAAAAGTCCTCGACGGTTTGCTGCCCGCCATGGGCCATGCGTTCTTCTCGCTGAGCGTGGGTGTCGGCTCGATCATGATCTACGGTGCCTACATGCCGAAGCACTCGTCGATTTCCGGGACTATTGTCGGTGTGGCGCTGCTCGACACGTTCGTTTCGCTGGTTGCCGGTCTGGCATTGTTTCCGATTGTGTTCGCCGCGGGTCTGAACCCCAGCGAAGGCCCTGGCCTGATGTTTGTCAGCCTGCCATTTGCCTTCGGCAACGTAGCTTTCGGCCAGTTGATGGGCGTAGTGTTCTTCGTGCTGGTCGCCGTCGCTGCCTGGAGCTCGGCAATTTCACTGCTGGAGCCGATGGTCGCGTACCTGGTTGAACGCACCAAGGTCAGCCGAGCCTGGGTGACGTTCTGGTTGGCTTTCACTTGCTGGTTCGTTGGTCTGGGCACCGTGTTTTCCTTCAATATCTGGAAGGAAGCCAAGTTTTTCGTGAACGAAGGCGGGATGTTCCACCTCTACCAATGGGGCGCGGCCGGCGGTCTGGACTTCTTTGGCGTGATCGACTTCTTCACCTCGCGGATCATGTTGCCACTCGGTGGTTTGTGTTTCGTGGTGTTTGCAGGCTGGATCATGGGGCGTGAAGCGGTGCGTGACGAGTTGTCGATCCGCAGCCCGATGCTGTTTGGCTTGTCCCTGTTCTTGATGCGCTATGTGGCGCCCATCGGCATTCTCGTAGTGTTTGCCGCCCAGCTGTGGAAGTGACGCCGACATGACAACGCATATTCAACGTTCGGCCCTGCTGCCGTACCCGGCGCAGGCCCTGTATGACCTGGTCAACGACGTAGCGCGTTATCCGGAGTTTCTGCCTTGGTGCTCGGCCGCCGAAGTGCTTGAGAGTTCACCTGAGCACATGCGCGCCCGCGTAGGGGTGGCCAAGGGTGGGTTGAGTCAGCATTTTGTTACTAGAAACACACTGGTTCCCGGCCATTCCATCGAAATGAATCTTGAAGAAGGCCCTTTCACTCAATTGCACGGCATCTGGTCGTTCAAGCCGCTGACTGAGAAGGCCTGCAAGATCAGTCTGGACCTGTCGTTCGACTACGCCGGACCGATTGTTCGCGCGACGTTGGGGCCCTTGTTCAATCAGGCTGCCAACACGCTGATGGACGCGTTCTGCCAGCGCGCCAAGCAGATTCATGGTTGAGGCCGTGATCGAGGTCGAGGTGGTGTATGCCGCCGTTGATCGTCAGGTGTTGCTGGTGGTCGCTGTGCCTGAGGGTACTTCGGTTCGTGAGACGTTGCGCCAATCTGCGGTAGGCGCGCAGTTTCCTGAGCTGGATCTGGATAATTGCCCGGTGGGAATATTCGGCAAGGTCATTGCCGACCCGCACGTGCGCCCGGTTCAGGCGGGGGATCGCATCGAGATTTACCGGCCATTGCTGGCGGATCCGAAGGAGGTGCGTCGGTTACGTGCCGCCAAGGCGGCCGAGGCCAAAGCCCGAAATCAGTGAGTGGCTAAACGCTGGACAATAAAAAACCCGGACATTCCGGGTTTTTTATTGCGTCGCAAATTATTGCGGCGAGGTGTTCAGCGGTTCTGGCGTCGGGACTGGAACGGTTTCTACGCCGTCGACGTCCTTCTGGATCTGGTCCAGCAACGAGCCTGGCTTGACCGGTTTTTCAGGTTTCGGCAACTCGAGGTGTTCTACGGGTTCTTTGATTGGCGTGTCGGTGCCGAGAATGGCTTCATCGCGGCTCATGCCGGGCATGAAATCACCAGAAAGGCTGACAAGCTGATCATTTGAGTTGAAGATAACAGTAACGCGTTCCTGCTGGCGTTCACCGCCACCCGGTTGCATGCTGTACAGATAATCCCAGCGATCGGCATGGAACGTGTCGGTCAGCAGAGGGTTACCCATGATAAACCGTACTTGCTTACGGGTCATTCCCGGGCGTAACTGGTCTATCATGTCCTGCGTGACGACATTGCCCTGCTGGATGTCGATTTTGTAAACCCCGGGGAATGAACAACCGGCGAGTGCGAGCAGTCCCACAAAGGTGAAACTGGTTAGCAAGAGCTTGGTGTTTTGCATCGGTGGGCGACTTCCACTATCTTGGCTGGGACAACGTAAACGCCGATCATACCCGCAATAAGAGAAGCTGCGAAGCAGCATCGCGAGAAAGCTGACCATGGTTGAAAATAGCGAACTACGCAAAGCAGGCCTCAAAGTGACCCTGCCACGGGTCAAAATTCTGCAAATGCTCGATTCCGCCGAGCAACGCCACATGAGTGCCGAAGACGTTTACAAGGCGCTGATGGAAGCTGGTGAGGACGTCGGTCTGGCCACGGTTTACCGTGTACTGACTCAGTTCGAAGCAGCTGGCCTTGTGGTACGGCACAACTTCGACGGAGGCCACGCGGTCTTCGAACTGGATGATGGCAAGCATCACGACCATATGGTCAATGTCGAAACCAGCGAAGTGATCGAATTCTTCGACGAAGAAATCGAGCGCCTTCAGAAAGCCATCGTCGACAAGTATGGTTTCGAGATGGTTGATCACAATCTGGTGCTGTACGTACGCAAGAAAAAGTAAGCATGTCGCGCGAATGTCACATTCGCGAAACGAACGAAGGCGACCCATGGGTCGCCTTCGTGCTGTCTGCCGTTCTTAAATTTTTGCGGTGACGACCATTTTTTTCGCGTGAGCCAAGGACTCCTTGGTCAGGTCGATGCCACCCAGCATCCGCGCCACTTCCTCCACTCGATCATTCTTGCTCAGCTTGGAAACGGCTGTGTGGGTTGCCTCTTCGCCGCGAACCTTGTGCACGAATAGATGCTGGTGACCCTGCGCCGCCACTTGCGGCAAGTGAGTCACTGTCAGCACCTGCCCGCGTTCCCCGAGTCGACGTAACAATTGGCCAACGATCTCGGCGGTCGGACCGCCGATACCCACATCGACTTCGTCGAACACCAGGGTGGGTACACGAGAGGTCTGTGCGGTGATCACCTGAATCGCCAGGCTGATCCGCGACAGCTCACCGCCGGATGCGACTTTGGCCAAGGCTTTTAATGGCTGGCCAGGGTTGGCGCTTACCAGTAACTCGACTTGCTCCAAGCCATTGGGCAGCAGTTCATCGCTGCTATTAGGGCGTAACTCGATGGTAAAGCGACCGCCGGGCATGCCGAGTCGCTGGATTTCCTGTTCAACGGCACTGGCCAGGCTGCTCGATGCTTGATGGCGCAAGTCACTCAGCTCGCGTGCCTTCTCCTGATAATGACGGGCGTAGGAGGCCAGTTCATCGCTAAGCCGCTCGATGGATTCATCGTTGGCATTCAGGGTTTCGATTTCATCCAGCAGGCGCTGCTGCATCTCCGCGACCTCCGTCGGCTGGATGCGGTGTTTGCGCGCCATGGTGTAGATCGCATCGAGGCGCTCTTCCAGATATTGCAGGCGCGCCGGGTCGGCGTCGAAGTTGTCGAGGAAGCGGTTCAACTCGCCCACTGCTTCTTCTACTTGAATCTGCGCGCTGGTCAGCAGGCTGCTGGCCTCGCCCAGGGCGCCGATCGAGTTGTTGACGCTTGAGAGGCGGTTGAGGCTGGCGGTCAGGGCATTCAGGACATTGCCGGAATCACTTTCGCTGCACTGCTCGACGACTTGCCGGCAGATGCCCAGCAGCGTTTCGGCGTTGGTGAGGTTCTTGTGTTCCTGTTCCAGTTGCTCCAGCTCGTTTTCGCCAAGACCAAGGTTCTCCAGCTCTTCGAGTTGATAGCTGAGCAATTGATGGCGAGCGCGTTGCTCGTCACCGGAGTTGGAAAGGCGCTCCAGTTCCTGGCGGGTCTGGCGCCAGCGTTGGGCGGCCAGTTGCACCTGACGGGCAAGGTCCGTTGCGCCGGCGTACTCGTCGAGCAGGCGGCGGTGGGTGTCTGTTTTGAGCAGCGATTGGTGTTCGTGTTGGCTGTGGATATCGATCAGCAGTTCGCCCAGAGCCTTGAGGTCGCCGAGCGGGCAGGGCGTGCCATTGATGTAGCCGCGGGAGCGCCCTTCAGCGGTGATCACCCGGCGCAGGATGCACGGGCCATCACTTTCGAGGTCGCGCTCAGCGAGCCAGGCGCTGGCTTCCGGGATATCGACCAGGTCGAAGGTCGCCAGAATGTCGGCCTTGTCGGCGCCGGGGCGGACCACACCGCTGTCGGCGCGATCACCGAGGGTCAGGCCCAGAGCGTCGAGCATGATCGACTTGCCGGCGCCGGTTTCCCCGGTGATCACGCTCATCCCGCGATCGAGTTCGAGATCGAGGTGTTCAACGATGGCGTAGTTATGTACGGACAGGTGCACGAGCATAAAGGCCGCTCCCAGGCTTTAGGTCTGGTTATTTATACAGTGTTTTATTTGCGCCTGACAATGCCCCTGTCTGGCTTGATTTGCTCGGCCTGACGAAATGCCAGGCGTATCGGTCAATCGCATTGCAGTGCTTTTTGTAGGGGTAATCGCAACCAACCCCTTGAAGCTGATTTTTGCGGCCCCATATACCGGGACAGAAGCGTGAGTTGAGCTCACGGACGAAATTGAAAGGAGAAATCTATGGCTGACGAACAGACAGTGGATACGCAAAATCAAGAGGCCAACCAAGGCTCCGCGGCTTCGGGTGAAGACCTCGCGGCTCGTGTACAAGTGCTCGAAGAGCAGCTGGCAGGCGCGCAGGATCAGGCTTTGCGTGTTGCCGCCGATCTGCAGAACGTCCGCCGTCGCGCCGAGCAGGATGTAGAAAAAGCGCACAAATTCGCCCTGGAAAAATTCGCAGGCGATTTGCTGCCGATCATCGACAGCCTGGAGCGTGGTCTGGAGTTGTCCAACCCGGACGACGAAAGCATCCGCCCAATGCGCGAAGGCATCGAGCTGACCCTGAAAATGTTCCAGGACACCCTCAAGCGCTATCAGCTGGAAGCCATCGATCCGCATGGCGAACCGTTCAACGCCGTTCAACATCAGGCAATGGCCATGCAGGAAAGCGCCGATGTCGAGCCGAACAGCGTGCTCAAGGTGTTCCAGAAGGGCTATCAGCTTAATGGCCGCCTGCTGCGCCCGGCCATGGTCGTGGTCAGCAAGGCCCCTGCACCAGTTTCGCCTTCGATTGACGAGCAGGCTTGAAATTGGCCGCAAGGCCCCCATTTATAAGTCAAGCGTTTAAGTGCTACCGCAGTTAGCCACCACTGCTGCGGCAACCAAATCCAAAGTTTCGGGAGAGTGAACATGGGCAAAATTATCGGTATCGACCTGGGGACTACCAACTCCTGCGTCTCCGTGCTGGAAAACGGCGTAGCTAAAGTTATTGAAAACGCTGAAGGCGCGCGTACCACGCCGTCGATCATCGCTTACGCCAACGATGGCGAAATCCTCGTAGGCCAATCGGCCAAGCGTCAGGCTGTGACCAATCCGCATAACACCCTGTACGCGGTGAAGCGTCTGATCGGTCGTAAGTTCGACGAAGAAGTCGTACAGAAAGACATCAAGATGGTCCCGTACAAAATCGCCAAGGCTGATAACGGCGATGCATGGGTAGAAGTGAACGGCCAGAAAATGTCGCCGCCACAAATCTCGGCTGAAATTCTGAAGAAAATGAAGAAGACCGCCGAAGACTACCTCGGCGAGCCGGTGACTGAAGCGGTGATCACCGTTCCGGCCTACTTCAACGACAGCCAGCGTCAAGCCACCAAAGACGCCGGCCGCATCGCGGGCCTGGACGTTAAACGTATCATCAACGAACCAACCGCGGCCGCTCTGGCTTACGGTATGGACAAGGCGAAGGGCGATCACACCGTGATCGTTTACGACTTGGGCGGCGGTACTTTCGACGTTTCCGTGATCGAAATCGCTGAAGTCGATGGCGAGCACCAGTTCGAAGTATTGGCCACCAACGGTGACACGTTCCTGGGCGGTGAAGACTTTGACATTCGTCTGATCGACTACCTCGTCGACGAATTCAAGAAAGAAAGCGGCATGAACCTCAAAGGTGATCCGCTGGCCATGCAGCGCCTGAAAGAAGCCGCTGAAAAAGCCAAGATCGAGCTGTCTTCTGCTCTGTCGACCGACGTGAACCTGCCGTACATCACTGCAGACGCCACCGGTCCCAAGCACTTGAACGTGAAGATTTCTCGCGCCAAGTTGGAAGCACTGGTTGAAGACCTGGTTCAGCGCACCATCGAACCTTGCCGCATCGCTCTGAAAGACTCCGGTATCGACGTTGGTGCGATCAACGACGTGATCCTGGTAGGCGGTCAGACCCGTATGCCACTGGTTCAGAAGCTGGTAACCGAGTTCTTCGGCAAAGAAGCTCGTAAAGACGTGAACCCGGACGAAGCGGTTGCCATGGGTGCAGCTATCCAGGGCGCGGTATTGGCCGGCGACGTTAAAGACGTTCTGCTGCTGGACGTTAGCCCGCTGACCCTGGGTATCGAAACCATGGGTGGCGTGATGACCGCGCTGATCGAGAAAAACACCACGATTCCTACCAAGAAATCGCAAGTGTTCTCGACTGCCGATGACAACCAGGGCGCTGTGACCATTCACGTGCTGCAAGGTGAGCGTAAACAAGCGGCTCAGAACAAGTCCTTGGGCAAGTTCGACCTGGCCGACATTCCACCAGCACCACGTGGCGTGCCACAAATCGAAGTGACCTTCGACATCGACGCCAACGGCATTCTGCACGTAGGCGCCAAAGACAAGGCCACCGGCAAAACTCAGTCGATCGTGATCAAGGCCAACTCCGGTCTGTCCGAGGAAGAAATTCAGCAGATGATTCGCGATGCTGAAGCCAACGTCGACGCAGACCGCCAGTTCGAAGAGCTGGCAACCGCTCGCAACCAGGGCGATGCGCTGGTTCACTCGACGCGCAAAATGGTCGCTGATGCAGGCGATAAAGTGACTGCCGAAGAGAAGACAGCAATCGAAGCCTCTGTTGTTGCTCTGGAAGCCGCTGTTAAAGGCGACGACAAAGCTGCAATCGAAGCCAAGGTTGAAGAGCTGTCGAAAGTATCTGCTCCAGTGGCGCAGAAGATGTACGCCGAACAGGCCCAGCCTGCTGAAGGCGCGGCACCGCACGACGAAAAAGCTGAAAAGGCTGACGACGTTGTCGATGCCGAGTTCGAAGAAGTCAAAGACCACAAGTAAGTTGTTGGTCGCCCGGTTGACTGCCTTCAGGCGGTGACTGGTAGGATGTCGCCGCGCGGGAGCTTGCTCCCGCGTTGGCGTGTCTGGAGTTAGCGAATTTTTACAGCATGCGACAACGCTCGCGTGTTGATGGTATGGCCGGGAATGCTCCTGCTTTTCGAGCCGAAAGTACCGCAATGAATCAAAGACCAGGATCGTTGAATTGACGTGAGTTGGGTCCGGGCCTGTATTGGGGCTCAACGAGTTTGGCAAGGCTCAGGAGAGGTTTGCCGGACGTCCTCAAGAGTGCAAAGACTTATGGCAAAGCGTGACTATTACGAAGTATTGGGTGTTGAGCGTGGCTCAAGCGAAGCGGACTTGAAAAAGGCCTACCGTCGCCTGGCGATGAAGCACCACCCGGACCGTAATCCCGATGACAAAGCGTCGGAAGAGATGTTCAAAGAGGCCAACGAAGCCTACGAAGTGCTGTCCGATTCCGGCAAGCGCGCGGCATACGACCAGTACGGTCATGCCGGTGTCGACCCAAGCATGGGCGGCGGCGGTGCAGGGTTTGGCGGTCAGAACTTCTCCGACATCTTTGGCGATGTCTTCAGTGACTTCTTCGGCGGCGGTCGCGGCGGTTCCCGTGGCGGTGCCCAGCGCGGCAGCGACCTGCGTTACACCCTGGAACTGGATCTGGAAGAAGCGGTACGCGGTACTACCGTGAATATCCGTGTTCCATCACTGGTCAACTGCAAGCCGTGCGACGGCTCCGGTGCCAAGAAAGGCTCCTCGCCAGTCACTTGCCCGACGTGCGGCGGTATCGGCCAGGTTCGCATGCAACAGGGCTTCTTCTCGGTGCAGCAAACCTGCCCGCGTTGCCATGGTCAGGGCAAGATCATTTCCGACCCTTGTAACTCCTGCAACGGCGAAGGTCGTGTCGAAGAGTCCAAAACCCTTTCCGTAAAAGTGCCGGCCGGTGTCGATACCGGTGACCGCATTCGCCTGTCCGGCGAAGGCGAAGCGGGCGCTCAGGGCGGACCAACGGGCGACCTGTACGTGGTGATCAATGTGCGCGAGCACGCGATCTTCCAGCGCGACGGCAAGCACCTGTTCTGCGAAGTGCCGATCAGCTTTGTCGATGCGGCATTGGGCGGCGAGCTGGAGATTCCGACCCTCGATGGTCGAGTCAAACTGAAAATCCCTGAGGGGACCCAGACCGGCAAGCAGTTCCGTGTGCGCGGCAAAGGCGTTGCGCCAGTGCGCGGTGGCGGTGCGGGTGACTTGATGTGCCGTGTGGCAGTCGAAACCCCGGTCAACCTGGGTCGTCGCCAGCGTGAATTGCTGGAAGAGTTCCGCAGCTCCCTGGCGGACGACAACAGCCATTCGCCAAAGACCACCGGTTGGTTTGAAGGCGTTAAGCGCTTCTTCGGCGATTTGTAAGGAGACGGGCATGCGACGTATTGCAGTGATGGGCGCCGCCGGGCGCATGGGCAAAACCCTGATTGAGGCGGTGCAGCAAACGCCTGGCGCCGGTCTGACGGCTGCCATTGATCGTCCTGACAGCACGCTGGTGGGGGCGGATGCCGGTGAATTGGCTGCTCTTGGTCGAATTGGCGTGCCATTGTCGGGTGATCTGGCTCGGGTGGTTGACGAGTTCGACGTGTTGATCGACTTCACGCACCCGACGGTGACCCTGAAGAATCTCGCGTTCTGCCGCAAGCATCGCAAAGCGATGATTATCGGTACCACCGGTTTCAGCGTTGAAGAGAAGCAGTTGCTGGCGGAAGCAGGCAAGGACATACCGATTGTCTTCGCGGCCAACTTCAGCGTCGGCGTCAATCTTTGCCTCAAGTTGCTCGACACGGCTGCTCGCGTGTTGGGTGATGATGTCGATATCGAAATCACTGAAGCTCATCATCGGCACAAAGTCGATGCGCCGTCCGGCACTGCCGTTCGTATGGGTGAGGTGATTGCCGATGCGCTTGGACGTGATTTGAAGAAGGTGGCGGTTTATGGTCGTGAAGGCCAAACCGGTGCTCGTGCTCGCGAGACAATTGGCTTCGCTACCGTGCGTGCCGGTGACATCGTGGGTGATCACACGGTGTTGTTCGCTGCCGATGGTGAGCGTGTCGAGATCACCCACAAAGCGTCTAGTCGCATGACCTTCGCCAAGGGCGCGGTGCGTGCTGCGTTGTGGCTTGATGGTCGTGAGCCAGGCCTTTACGACATGCAAGACGTGCTCGATCTGCGTTAAGATGCCCCCGAAATCGGGTTCAAGCCCTGCGTTTGAACCCGGTTTTACCCCGCCAAGCGACGACCTGTCGCATTCTCCAGCCTTTCAGGCTCATTGGCGGTAGACCAAAAATGCCTTTTTCTGTAAGCTACAGCTTTAGTGTGTCCACTAAAAGCGCGCAGAATTATTCAGTGAAGAAGCGGGGTGACGTGTCCATACGTCACTCCGCTTTTTTACAACCTGCGATCGCCCTTTCAGGCTTTATTTACGGGAGGTCTTCTTGACTAAGCCAGCCATACTCGCCCTTGCTGATGGCAGCATTTTTCGCGGCGAAGCCATTGGAGCCGACGGTCAAACCGTTGGTGAGGTGGTGTTCAACACCGCAATGACCGGCTATCAGGAAATCCTTACCGATCCTTCCTACGCCCAACAGATTGTTACCCTGACATACCCGCACATCGGCAACACCGGCACCACGCCGGAAGACGCCGAGTCTGACCGCGTCTGGTCTGCTGGCCTGGTCATCCGTGACCTGCCACTGGTTGCGAGCAACTGGCGTAACACGATGTCCCTGTCCGACTACCTGAAAGCCAACAACGTTGTGGCTATCGCCGGTATCGACACCCGCCGCCTGACACGCATCCTGCGTGAGAAAGGCGCACAGAACGGCTGCATCATGGCCGGTGACAACATTTCTGAAGCCGCCGCCATCGCCGCCGCACAGGGTTTTCCTGGCCTCAAAGGCATGGACCTGGCTAAAGTCGTCAGCACCAAAGAGCAGTACGAATGGCGCTCGACTGTCTGGGATCTGAAAACCGACAGCCACGCGACCATCGAAGCTTCCGAGCTGCCGTACCACGTGGTGGCCTACGACTACGGCGTCAAGCTGAACATCCTGCGCATGCTGGTCGAGCGCGGTTGCCGCGTGACCGTCGTGCCTGCACAAACGCCTGCTGCTGATGTGTTGGCTCTGAAGCCAGACGGTGTGTTCCTGTCCAACGGTCCTGGTGATCCGGAGCCTTGCAACTACGCAATCCAGGCGATCAAGGACGTGCTGGAAACCGAAATTCCGGTATTCGGCATTTGCCTTGGTCACCAGCTGCTGGCTCTGGCCTCCGGCGCCAAAACCCTGAAAATGGGCCACGGCCACCACGGTGCCAACCACCCGGTCCAGGATCTGGACAGCGGTGTAGTGATGATCACCAGCCAGAACCACGGTTTTGCGGTAGACGAAACGACCCTGCCCGCCAACGTTCGCGCGATTCACAAATCGCTGTTCGACGGCACCCTGCAAGGCATCGAGCGTACCGACAAGAGCGCCTTCAGCTTCCAGGGCCACCCGGAAGCCAGCCCTGGCCCGAACGACGTAGCGCCATTGTTCGATCGCTTCATCAACGAAATGGCCAAGCGACGCTGATCGCTCGCCCAGATGTGGCAGAGCTTGGGGGCGGTCCCGACACCGGCGGCCCCCTCAAGGCTTCAAAGATTGAACAAGACGGCTTGCCGACTGACCTGCGGATTTGAGTGACAAACCCATGCCAAAACGTACAGACATTAAAAGCATCCTGATTCTCGGCGCTGGCCCGATCGTTATCGGCCAGGCCTGCGAATTCGACTACTCCGGCGCCCAGGCCTGTAAAGCCCTGCGCGAAGAGGGTTACCGCGTCATCCTGGTGAACTCCAACCCAGCCACCATCATGACCGACCCGGACATGGCCGACGCCACGTACATCGAGCCGATCAAATGGCAGACCGTTGCCAAGATCATCGAGAAAGAGCGTCCGGACGCGCTGTTGCCAACCATGGGCGGCCAGACTGCTCTGAACTGCGCACTGGATCTGGAGCGCGAAGGCGTGCTGGAGAAGTTCGGCGTAGAGATGATTGGCGCCAACGCTGACACCATCGACAAGGCTGAAGACCGTTCGCGCTTTGACAAGGCGATGAAATCCATCGGCCTGGACTGCCCGCGTTCGGGTATCGCCCACAGCATGGAAGAGGCCAACGCCGTTCTGGAGCGCCTGGGCTTCCCCTGCATTATCCGTCCGTCCTTCACCATGGGCGGCACCGGTGGCGGTATCGCTTACAACCGTGAAGAATTCGAAGAAATCTGCGCCCGTGGTCTGGACCTGTCGCCGACCAAAGAGCTGCTGATCGACGAATCCCTGATCGGTTGGAAAGAGTACGAGATGGAGGTTGTCCGCGATAAGAAGGACAACTGCATCATCGTCTGCTCCATCGAAAACTTTGACCCGATGGGCGTGCACACCGGTGACTCGATCACCGTTGCTCCTGCACAAACCCTGACGGACAAGGAATACCAGATCATGCGTAACGCCTCGTTGGCGGTGCTGCGTGAGATCGGCGTGGAAACCGGCGGCTCCAACGTTCAGTTTGGCATCTGCCCGGACACTGGCCGTATGGTCGTGATCGAGATGAACCCGCGTGTATCCCGCTCTTCGGCACTGGCTTCGAAAGCCACTGGTTTCCCGATTGCGCGTATCGCTGCCAAGCTGGCGATCGGCTACACCCTGGACGAACTGCAGAACGAAATCACCGGCGGCGCTACTCCTGCCTCCTTCGAGCCGTCCATCGACTACGTCGTAACCAAACTGCCACGTTTCGCCTTCGAGAAATTCCCGAAAGCCGACGCCCGCCTGACCACTCAAATGAAGTCGGTGGGTGAAGTCATGGCCATCGGCCGGACTTTCCAGGAATCCCTGCAGAAAGCCCTGCGTGGCCTGGAAGTGGGCGTTTGCGGTCTGGACGAGAAGCTCGACCTGAGCAACCCGGAAAGCATGAGCGTGCTCAAGCGCGAACTGACCGTGCCGGGCGCCGAGCGTATCTGGTACGTGGCCGACGCCTTCCGCGCTGGTCTGTCGGTCGAAGACATCTTCGGCATGAACATGATCGACCCGTGGTTCCTGGTGCAGATCGAGGATCTGATCAAGGAAGAAGAGAAGGTCAAGACCCTGGGGCTGGCCAGCATCGACCGCGACTTGATGTTCCGCCTCAAGCGCAAAGGCTTCTCCGACATGCGTCTGGCCAAGCTGCTGGGCGTGACCGAGAAGGCCCTGCGTCGCCATCGTCACAAGCTGGAAATCTTCCCGGTCTACAAGCGCGTTGACACCTGCGCGGCCGAGTTCGCCACCGACACCGCTTACCTCTACTCGACGTACGAGGAAGAGTGCGAAGCCGCGCCGTCGGGCCGCGACAAGATCATGATCCTCGGCGGCGGTCCAAACCGTATCGGCCAGGGCATCGAGTTCGACTACTGCTGCGTACACGCGGCACTGGCGCTGCGCGAAGACGGTTACGAGACCATCATGGTCAACTGCAACCCGGAAACCGTTTCCACCGACTACGACACCTCCGATCGCCTGTACTTCGAACCAGTCACCCTGGAAGACGTACTGGAAATCGTCCGCGTCGAGAAGCCGAAAGGCGTGATCGTCCAGTACGGCGGCCAGACTCCGCTGAAACTGGCTCGCGCCCTGGAAGAAGCCGGCGTGCCGATCATCGGCACCAGCCCTGACGCTATCGACCGTGCCGAAGACCGCGAGCGCTTCCAGCAAATGGTTGAGCGCCTGAACCTGCGTCAGCCGCCAAACGCCACCGTGCGCAGCGAAGACGAAGCAATTCGCGCCGCCGCCAAGATCGGTTACCCGCTGGTGGTCCGCCCGTCCTACGTATTGGGCGGTCGCGCGATGGAAATCGTTTACGAAGAAGAAGAGCTGAAGCGCTACCTGCGTGACGCGGTGAAAGTGTCAAACGACAGCCCGGTGCTGCTCGACCACTTCCTCAACTGCGCCATCGAAATGGACGTGGATGCGGTCTGCGACGGCACCGACGTGGTGATTGGCGCGATCATGCAGCACATTGAGCAGGCGGGTGTTCACTCCGGTGACTCCGCGTGCTCCTTGCCGCCGTACTCGTTGCCTGTACACATCCAGGATGAGATGCGCGAACAGGTCAAGAAAATGGCCCTGGAGCTGGGCGTTGTCGGCCTGATGAACGTTCAGTTGGCGCTGCAAGGCGAAGACATCTACGTCATCGAAGTCAACCCGCGCGCTTCCCGTACCGTACCGTTCGTGTCCAAGTGCATCGGTGTTTCCCTGGCGATGATCGCGGCTCGCGTGATGGCCGGTAAAACCCTGAAAGAAATCGGCTTCACCAAAGAAATCATCCCGAACTTCTACAGCGTGAAAGAGGCGGTGTTCCCATTCGCCAAATTCCCTGGCGTGGACCCGATCCTGGGCCCAGAGATGAAGTCCACCGGTGAAGTGATGGGCGTGGGCGACACCTTCGGCGAAGCATTCGCCAAGGCCCAGATGGGCGCCAGCGAAGTGCTGCCGACCGGTGGTACTGCGTTCATCAGCGTGCGTGACGACGACAAGCCGCTGGTTGCAGGCGTCGCCCGTGATCTGATCAACTTGGGTTTCGAAGTGGTTGCCACTGCCGGTACTGCCAAGCTGATCGAAGCTGCGGGCCTGAAAGTGCGCCGTGTGAACAAGGTTACCGAAGGTCGTCCGCACGTGGTCGACATGATCAAGAATGACGAAGTCACCCTGATCATCAACACCACGGAAGGTCGTCAGTCGATTGCCGACTCGTACTCCATTCGTCGCAATGCCTTGCAGCACAAGATCTACTGCACCACGACTATTGCTGCTGGCGAAGCCATCTGCGAAGCGCTGAAGTTCGGTCCCGAGAAGACCGTGCGCCGCTTGCAGGATCTACACGCAGGATTGAAGGCATGATCAAATACCCAATGACCGTCCAGGGCGCGAAAGCCCTGGAAGAAGAACACGCTCACCTGACCAAGGTCGTCCGTCCGAAGCTCAGCCAGGACATCGGAACGGCCCGCGAGTTGGGTGACTTGAAGGAAAACGCCGAATACCACGCTGCTCGTGAGCAGCAGGGAATGGTCGAGGCGCGGATTCGTGACATCGAAGGCCGCATTCAGAATCAGGTCATCATCGACGTCACGACCATTCCTCACACAGGCAAAGTGATTTTCGGCACCACCGTTGAAATCGCCAACGTCGAGACGGATGAGCGCGTCACTTACCATATCGTGGGTGAGGATGAGGCTGATTTCAAACTCGGCAAGATTTCCGTCGGTTCGCCACTGGCCCGCGCCTTGATTGCCAAGGAAGAGGGCGACGTGGTTGCCGTCAAAACGCCGGGTGGCGTCATCGAGTATGAGATTGTCGAAGTTCGCCACCTCTAAAGGCCTGCGCCCGCTACGAGCGGGCGCCATGGCTTGGCAGCTGACTCAGATGTTGTGGGTCGGCGGTCTGTGGCTGTTATACATCGGTTTGGTGCCGGCGTTGGGCCGAGTAGGTCTGGCGCCGCTGCTGATCGACGAAATTGCAGGCACGCTGAACGCGCTGATGGTGGGATTTGCCGCAGCGTGTGTGATTTTTCAGGCTTTGGTGCTGGTACAGGCCGAGGGCCTTGCCAGTCTATGGCGCGATATTCGCGGGCAACTGCTGATGATGGCGCTGTATGCGAGCGCGATGTTTTTCGTCGTGCGCCTTGGGTGGCCGGATGCAGTGCGTTGGCAGGTATTCGGCTATCTTGTTCTGGGATTTACCGGGCTGGTGCTGGTGTTGCAGCCGGAACCGGGAAGGAGCGGCAGGGTGCGCGAAGCACACCCTTGACCCTTGCCATCACTTGAAGCGATGAACGTTCGACAGCTGTTTGTTGACGCTGAAGTTCTTGCGGTAAATCAGTGCCATCTTGCCGATGACCTGAACCAGATCCGCTTTACCGACCTTGCAGAGTTCTGCAATGGACGCCAGGCGCGATTCGCGATCGAGGATGTTGAGCTTGATTTTAATCAGCTCGTGATCCGCCAAAGCGCGTTCAAGTTCGGCTAACACACCTTCAGTCAAACCGTTGTCAGCCACAATCAAAACTGGTTTCAGATGGTGGCCAATGGATTTGTACTGTTTCTTCTGCTCTTGAGTGAGCGGCATAATCTGACCCTTTCGTCTGGATTCTGTAAAATGGCGGCCATTTTACCCGAGGGCTCGTGGATCCGCCCAATTAATCACGACCCTTATCATCGAGGTGCCCAATGGCGCGTTCCAAGACAAGCCTTGGTTGGCTGAAAAGACATGTCAACGATCCCTATGTGAAGCAGGCGCAGAAGGATGGCTACCGCTCGCGTGCGAGTTACAAACTTCTGGAGGTCCAGGAGAAATACAACCTGATCCGTCCCGGCATGAGCGTTGTCGACCTGGGCGCGGCGCCCGGGGGGTGGTCGCAGGTGACTAGCCGTCTGATCGGTGGTCAGGGGCGTCTGATCGCTTCGGACATTCTGGAAATGGACAGCATTCCGGACGTGACTTTCATCCAGGGTGACTTCACCGAGGACGAAGTGCTCGCGCGGATCCTTGAAGCCGTGGGTAATTCGCAGGTGGACCTTGTGATTTCCGATATGGCCCCCAATATGAGTGGTACGCCTGAAGTGGACATGCCCAAAGCCATGTTTCTTTGCGAGCTGGCGCTTGATTTGGCGGAACGGATACTCAAGCCGGGTGGTAATTTCGTGATCAAGATTTTTCAGGGCGAAGGGTTTGATGTTTACCTGAAGGATGCTCGTCGGAAATTCGATAAGATCCAGATGATCAAGCCAGACTCTTCGCGTGGCAGTTCCCGCGAGCAATACATGCTGGCTTGGGGTTACCGCGGTAGTGAGTAAAACGAGGTTTTTTGGCGGGGCGATAGGTTTTTCGTATTTCGCCCCGCGAGCATTAGCGAATATTGTGTAGAAAGTGTTTCACAAAGGGTTACAGACGGCGCCTGCCAGAGCCGTAGGTAATGTAGTAAGTTAGGCCGGTGAATATCATGCGAAGCGCGCGCCATTAGCGGCGCTAGCTTCAGAGGGTAGTTAATTGAACGATATGGCAAAGAATCTGATCCTGTGGTTGATCATCGCGGCTGTCCTGGTGACAGTGATGAACAACTTCTCCAGCCCTAACGAGCCGCAGACCCTCAACTATTCCGACTTCATCCAGCAGGTCAAGGATGGCAAGGTCGAGCGCGTAGCGGTTGACGGCTACGTGATTACCGGTAAACGCACCGACGGCGACAGCTTCAAGACCATTCGTCCGGCAATCCAGGACAACGGCCTGATCGGCGATCTCGTGGACAACCACGTCGTGGTCGAAGGCAAGCAGCCTGAACAGCAAAGCATCTGGACTCAGCTCCTGGTCGCAAGCTTCCCGATCCTGGTGATCATCGCCGTGTTCATGTTCTTCATGCGGCAGATGCAGGGCGGAGCGGGCGGTAAAGGCGGACCGATGAGCTTCGGCAAGAGTAAGGCGCGCCTGCTCTCCGAAGACCAGGTAAAAACCACATTGGCTGACGTTGCCGGTTGCGACGAAGCCAAGGAAGAAGTCGGCGAACTGGTCGAATTTCTCCGTGATCCGGGCAAGTTCCAGCGCCTGGGTGGGCGTATTCCTCGCGGCGTACTGATGGTCGGTCCTCCGGGTACCGGTAAAACCTTGCTGGCCAAGGCAATCGCCGGCGAAGCGAAAGTGCCATTCTTCACCATCTCCGGTTCCGACTTCGTTGAAATGTTTGTCGGCGTCGGTGCCAGCCGTGTTCGAGACATGTTCGAGCAGGCCAAGAAACACGCGCCATGCATCATCTTCATCGATGAAATCGACGCCGTTGGTCGCCACCGTGGCGCCGGCATGGGCGGCGGTCACGATGAGCGGGAGCAGACTCTCAACCAGTTGCTGGTAGAGATGGACGGCTTCGAAATGAATGACGGCATCATCGTTATCGCTGCAACCAACCGCCCTGACGTATTGGACCCGGCATTGCTGCGTCCAGGTCGTTTCGACCGTCAGGTTGTGGTGGGGCTGCCAGACATACGTGGTCGCGAACAGATTCTCAAGGTTCACATGCGCAAAGTGCCGATGGGTGACGACGTCGCTCCAGCGGTAATCGCTCGCGGTACACCTGGTTTCTCAGGTGCAGACCTGGCTAACCTGGTGAACGAGGCTTCTTTGTTCGCCGCCCGTGCCGGCAAGCGCATCGTCGAAATGAAAGAGTTCGAACTGGCGAAAGACAAGATCATGATGGGCGCCGAGCGCAAATCCATGGTCATGTCCGAGAAGGAAAAGCAGAACACTGCTTATCACGAAGCTGGCCACGCTATCGTTGGTCGCGTCGTGCCTGAGCATGATCCGGTCTACAAGGTCTCTATCATCCCGCGCGGTCGTGCGCTGGGTGTGACCATGTTCCTGCCGGAAGAAGATCGTTACAGCCTGTCCAAGCGTGCGCTGATCAGCCAGATCTGCTCGCTGTACGGTGGCCGTATCGCTGAAGAAATGACCTTGGGCTTCGATGGTGTCACCACCGGTGCGTCCAACGACATCATGCGTGCCAGCCAGATTGCGCGAAACATGGTGACCAAGTGGGGCTTGTCGGAAAAACTCGGTCCGTTGATGTATGCCGAAGAAGAGGGTGAAGTGTTCCTCGGTCGCGGCGGCGGTGGTCAGGGCGCAAGCTTCTCCGGTGAGACCGCCAAGCTGATTGACTCGGAAGTACGCAGCATCATCGATCAGTGCTACGGCACGGCCAAGCAGATCCTCACGGATAACCGCGACAAGCTTGATGCCATGGCGGACGCCTTGATGAAGTACGAGACGATCGATGCTGATCAGATCGACGACATCATGGCGGGTCGTGCGCCTCGCGAGCCTCGTGACTGGTCAGGCGGTACCGGTACTTCCGGAACACCTCCGGTAGTACAGGATGAGCGTCCGGAAACACCGATCGGCGGTCCCGCTGCTGACGTATAAGGTTTGAAATGACTTCTGTTCAGTCCTCAACCCGGTTGCCTTGCGGCAACCGGGTTCTTGATTTGGCCCAGACACATGTCATGGGCATACTCAACGTCACTCCTGATTCCTTTTCTGATGGCGGCCGATACAGCCAGCTCGATGCAGCTCTGCGCCACGCCGAGTCAATGGTGGCGGCAGGCGCAACGCTGATAGATGTCGGTGGCGAGTCAACCCGTCCAGGTGCCCGGGCGGTTTCGCCGCTTGAGGAGCTGGAGCGCGTTGCGCCTATCGTCGAGCGCATCCATTGCGAGCTGGATGTGATTATTTCGGTCGATACCTCCACGCCAGCGGTCATGCGCGAGACTGCGCGGCTGGGTGCGGGTCTGATCAATGATGTGCGCTCGCTACGTCGAGACGGTGCCCTGGATGCAGCGGCAGCCACCGGGTTGCCCGTGTGTCTGATGCATATGCTCGGTGAGCCGGGCGATATGCAGGACAATCCGTACTACCAGGACGTCACCAAAGAAGTGGGAGTATTTCTCGCTGAGCGCATGGCTCAGTGCGCGTCGGTGGGTATCCCGCCGGAGCGGATTATTCTTGATCCGGGTTTTGGGTTCGCTAAAACCTTGCAGCACAATCTAAGCTTGTTTAAGCATATGAAAGCCTTGCATGCCTTGGGGCGACCTCTGTTGGTCGGAGTTTCGCGAAAGAGCATGATTGGTCAGGCCTTGAATCGACCGGTTGGTGAGCGTCTGTATGGTGGTCTGGCGCTCGCAGCGCTGGCTTCGGCCAATGGGGCGCGTATATTGCGCGTCCATGATGTAGCCGAAACAATGGACGTGGTGCGGATGATCGCCGCAGTGGAATCAGCCGAATAAAAATGATGGAGCACTTATGAGCAAAAAATATTTTGGCACCGACGGTATTCGTGGCCGGGTCGGTGAATATCCGATCACTCCTGATTTCATGCTCAAGCTCGGCTGGGCTGCGGGCATGGCGTTTCGCAAGATGGGCGCCTGCAAGGTGCTGGTTGGCAAAGACACCCGAATCTCTGGCTACATGTTCGAGTCGGCACTCGAGGCCGGTCTGACGTCGGCAGGCGCTGACGTGATGCTGTTGGGCCCGATGCCTACACCGGCGATCGCCTACCTGACGCGCACCTTTCATGCCGAAGCCGGCATCGTGATCAGTGCCTCGCACAATCCTCACGATGACAACGGCATCAAGTTCTTCTCCGGAAAGGGCACCAAGCTTCCGGATGAAGTCGAGTTGATGATTGAAGAGTTGCTCGATACGCCGATGACTGTGGTTGAATCGAGCAAGATTGGCAAAGTTTCGCGTATCAACGATGCCTCTGGCCGTTACATTGAATTCTGCAAAAGCAGCGTCCCGACCAGTACCAGCTTCACGGGCCTGAAGATCGTCATCGACTGCGCCCACGGCGCAACCTACAAGGTTGCCCCGAGCGTGTTTCGTGAGTTGGGGGCTGAAGTCGTTGTGCTGTCTGCTCAGCCTAATGGCCTGAACATCAATGACAATTGCGGTTCGACCCATATGGGCCAATTGCAGGCTGCGGTATTGGCTGAGCACGCAGATCTGGGTATTGCTTTCGATGGTGACGGTGATCGCGTCCTGATGGTCGATCACACTGGCGCCATCGTTGATGGCGACGAGCTGCTGTACATCATCGCCCGCGATCTGCATGAGCGGGACAAGTTGCAAGGTGGCGTGGTCGGTACGTTGATGAGTAACCTGGGGCTGGAGCTGGCCCTGGCTGATCTGTCGATTCCATTCGTGCGTGCCAACGTTGGCGACCGGTATGTCATCGCTGACTTGCTTGAGCGCAACTGGTTGGTCGGTGGTGAGAACTCGGGGCATATCGTCTGCTTTAACCACACCACTACAGGTGATGCGATCATCGCGGCATTGCAGGTTCTGATGGCGCTGAAAAGGCGTTCAGAAGGTCTGGCGCAGGCTCGTCAGGCGCTTCGCAAGTGCCCGCAGGTGTTGATCAATGTCCGATTTGGTGGCGGTGCGAATCCGCTCGATCATCCGTCGGTCAAGGAAGCCAGTGATCGTGTTACCAAGGCTATGGCGGGTCGTGGTCGTGTGCTCTTGCGCAAGTCCGGCACGGAGCCATTGGTGCGTGTCATGGTTGAAGGTGAGGACGAAACACAGGTTCGCGGTTACGCCGAAGAGCTGGCAAAACTGGTTACTGAAGTTTCTGCCTGAATTCGGCTTGCCAGCCATGATTGTGTTGGGTAACATCTGCGCCCACTTTGACCGACGAGGTACAGCATGCGTCGCCCTATGGTAGCTGGTAACTGGAAGATGCACGGTACCCGCGCCAGCGTCGCTGAGCTGATCGATGGCCTTGGTCATCTGGCCTTGCCGAGCGGTGTTGATGTAGCGGTATTCCCGCCTTGCTTGCATATCAATCAAGTGATTGATGGTTTGGAAGGAAAGTCGATTTCGGTCGGTGCGCAGAACTCTGCGATGGAATCCGGGCAGGGCGCATTGACCGGTGAAGTTGCGCCGAGTCAGTTGGTGGATGCAGGCTGTTCCCTGGTGCTTGTCGGGCACTCTGAGCGCCGCCAGATAATCGGCGAGCGAGACGAGATACTGATTCGCAAGTTCGCAGCGGCACAGGCATGTGGCTTGATTCCGGTGTTGTGTGTAGGGGAGACCCTTGAGCAACGTGAAGCCGGGAAAACTCTTGAGGTTGTCGGGCGTCAGCTAGGCAGTATCATTGAGGAGCTGGGTGTCGGTGCTTTTGCAAATGCAGTAATTGCTTACGAGCCGGTCTGGGCCATTGGTACCGGGCTGACTGCTTCACCGCAACAAGCGCAGGATGTGCATGCAGCCATTCGCGCCCAGTTGGCGGAAGAGAATTCTGAAGTCGCACAAGGTGTGCGGCTTCTATACGGCGGCAGCGTGAAGGCGGCCAATGCGGTCGAACTGTTCGGCATGCCGGATATCGATGGGGGGCTCATTGGTGGAGCTTCCCTGAATGCAGATGAGTTCGGTGCGATTTGTCGCGCCGCGGGAAACTGAAAAAATGCTGGAAACAGTCGTAGTCGTTTTTCATCTGCTGGGTGCATTGGGCGTAGTTGCTCTGGTATTGCTGCAGCAGGGTAAAGGTGCGGATGCTGGCGCGTCTTTCGGAGCAGGTGCTTCAAATACTGTGTTCGGAAGCCAAGGTTCCTCTACCTTTCTTAGTAAGTTTACTGCTATACTTGCCGCAGGTTTCTTCATAACCAGCTTAGGGTTAGGTTACTTTGCTAAAGAGAAAGCTCAGCAGCTGACTCAAGTAGGTCTCCCAAATCCGGCAGTGTTGGAAGTTCCAAAGCAGCAGCCGGCTTCTGATGATGTCCCGGTGCTTCAAGAGCAAAAGTCGGCTACTCCAGCGACTGATGTACCTCCAGCTCAAGAGCAGAAGTAAGAAGGGTTTCAAACGTAGTATTGCCGAGGTGGTGGAATTGGTAGACACGCAACCTTGAGGTGGTTGTGCCCATAGGGTGTAGGGGTTCGAGTCCCCTTCTCGGTACCAATTATCAGGAGAGCCCGCTGTTGCGGGCTTTCTTGTAGGTGGAAGGTTACATTGACCCTGTTAGGGATCGGTCGTATACTTCTGCCCCAGCTTTGTCGCGGGGTGGAGCAGTCTGGTAGCTCGTCGGGCTCATAACCCGAAGGTCGTCGGTTCAAATCCGGCCCCCGCAACCAGTTTAAGGAGCCCCTTTTAAGGGGCTTTTTGTTAGCTGGACACTTTCTACGCCGCTGTTCGACGGCGTTTCAAGGATGGGCGTTTCGCCCATTTTTTTATTTTGCATAGCATGCACATACATGCACGAGGGGGTTCAGGTGTCGAGCAAGCTAGAAGAGTTGCAGGCCTTGTTGGCCCCGGTGGTCGTGGCCCTGGGCTATGAATGCTGGGGTATCGAGTTTTCGGCTCAGGGTCGTCACTCGATGTTGCGCGTTTATATCGATAAAGAGGGCGGTGTACTGGTGGACGATTGCGCCATTGTCAGCCGTCAAATCAGCGGTGTCCTGGATGTTGAAGATCCGATTGCCGTTGAATATACCCTTGAGGTTTCCTCGCCTGGCATGGAACGCCCGCTGTTCACTATTGAGCAGTTTGCAAAATTTGCCGGTGAACAAGTGAAGATCAAGCTGCGCTCGCCTTTTGAAGGACGACGCAACTTTCAGGGCCTTCTGCGTGGTGTAGAAGAGCAGGACGTCGTGGTGCAGGTAGAAGACCATGAGTTCCTGTTGCCGATCGATATGATCGACAAGGCCAACATTATTCCCAGTTTTGACTGAGACGCGGATCCCGCGGATCCAATGGCTTGCGAAAGGCGAGGCGTACGATGAGCAAAGAAGTACTGCTGGTTGTTGAGTCGGTATCCAATGAAAAGGGCGTACCGGCAAACGTAATTTTTGAAGCGCTGGAGCTGGCTCTGGCCACTGCTACCAAAAAGCGTTTCGAGGACGAAGTCGATCTGCGTGTGGAAATCAATCGCCACACGGGTGCTTACGAGACATTCCGTCGTTGGACGGTCGTTGAAGAAGCAGATTTGGACGATCCGGCCATTGAAACCTGGCCGAGCAAGGTTGCCGAAACGCATCCTGGTTCCAAGGTTGGCGATGTCGTCGAAGAAAAAATCGAATCCATTGAGTTCGGCCGTATCGCTGCACAGACTGCCAAGCAAGTCATCGTGCAAAAAGTTCGTGAAGCCGAGCGCGCTCAAGTCGTTGATGCCTATCGCGAGCGCCTGGGAGAAATCATCTCCGGCACCGTGAAGAAAGTGACCCGCGACAACGTGATCGTCGATCTGGGCAACAACGCTGAAGCGTTGCTGGCTCGTGAAGACATCATCTCTCGCGAAACCTTCCGTGTCGGCGTGCGTCTGCGTGCGCTGCTCAAGGAAATCCGCACCGAGAACCGCGGCCCGCAGCTGATCCTGTCGCGTACCGCGCCGGAAATGCTGATCGAGTTGTTCCGCATCGAAGTGCCGGAAATCGCTGAAGGCCTGATCGAAGTAATGGCTGCGTCCCGTGACCCGGGTTCGCGCGCCAAGATCGCGGTCCGCTCCAAGGACAAACGCATCGACCCGCAAGGCGCTTGCATCGGTATGCGCGGTTCGCGCGTCCAGGCAGTGTCGGGTGAGTTGGGCGGTGAGCGTGTGGATATCGTCCTGTGGGACGACAACCCGGCTCAGTTTGTGATCAATGCAATGTCGCCGGCTGAAGTGGCGGCAATTATCGTTGACGAAGATGCCCATGCAATGGACATCGCCGTTGGCGCAGATAACCTGGCTCAGGCCATCGGTCGTGGTGGTCAGAACGTGCGTCTGGCTAGCCAATTGACTGGCTGGACCCTGAACGTGATGACCGAATCGGACATCCAGGCTAAGCAGCAAGCAGAAACCGGCGACATCCTGCGCAACTTCATCGACGAGCTGGAAGTCGACGAAGACCTGGCACAGGTGCTGGTAGATGAAGGCTTCACCAGCCTGGAAGAGATTGCCTACGTACCGTTGGAAGAAATGCTCAACATCGACGGCTTTGACGAAGAAACCGTCAACGAGCTTCGCGCTCGTGCCAAGGATCGTTTGTTGACCAAAGCCATCGCTACTGAGGAAAAGCTGGCAGACGCCCATCCGGCCGAAGACCTGCTCTCGCTTGAGGGTATGGACAAGGATTTGGCGATGGAACTGGCGGTGCGCGGCGTAATTACCCGCGAAGACCTGGCCGAGCAGTCTATTGACGACCTGCTCGACATCGACGGCATTGACGATGATCGTGCCGGCAAGTTGATCATGGCCGCCCGAGCCCACTGGTTCGAGTAATTAGGCGCGGCCTGAGGAGAGAAGTGCATGACGCAAGTCACGGTGAAACAACTGGCCGATGAGGTCAAAACACCGGTAGAGCGCCTGTTGCAGCAGATGCGTGAGGCAGGTCTGCCGCACACCGCCGCCGAAGAAAATGTGACTGACAGTGAGAAGCAATCGTTGCTGACTCATTTGAAAAGCAGCCACAAGGCGAAAGTGGAAGAACCACGCAAGATCACGCTGCAGCGTAAAACCACCAGCACCCTGCGTGTTGCTGGCAGCAAAAGCATCAGCGTTGAAGTCCGTAAAAAGAAAGTGTTCGTACAGCGCAGCCCGGAAGAAATCGAAGCCGAGCGCAAACGCGAACTGGATGAACGTCGCGCAGTAGAAAATGTTGCTCGTCAGAAGGCTGAAGAAGAAGCCAAGCGTCGCGCCGAAGAAGAAGCGCGTCGCCAGCCTGCTGCTGCGCAATCGGCTACTTCCGGCGCTGTTGCTGCGCCTGCTGCAGTTGCCGAACCTGTGCGTGAAAGCGCGCCGGTTGTAGCGGCTGCACCAGCACCGTCTGCTGATGTTCGCAACAAGCAGAACGAGCAGCGCCGTCCGGACAAACCACGTGCCGACGATAACAATCGTCGCAGCGGCGGTGGCGATGGAGAGCGCAAAAACGCTCCGCATCGTGCTTCGGTCAAAGAGAAAGCGCCTGCGCCACGTGTTGCGCCACGTACTACCGACGAAGAAAGCGATGGCTTCCGTCGTGGTGGTCGCGGCAAGGCCAAGCTGAAGAAACGCAACGCCCACGGTTTCCAGAGCCCAACCGGCCCTGTCGTGCGTGATGTGCAGATTGGCGAGACCATCACTGTTGGCGATCTCGCCAATCAGATGTCGGTCAAGGCTGCTGAAATCATCAAGTTCATGTTCAAACTGGGTACTCCAGCGACCATCAACCAGGTACTGGATCAGGAAACTGCTCAGCTGGTAGCCGAAGAGCTGGGCCACAAAGTGACCCTGGTCAGCGACACCGCCCTGGAAGATTCCCTGGCCGAGTCCCTGAAGTTTGAAGGTGAGACGTTCTCCCGTGCACCGGTTGTGACCGTAATGGGCCACGTTGACCACGGTAAAACCTCGCTGCTCGACTACATCCGTCGTGCCAAGGTAGCTGCTGGCGAAGCCGGCGGTATCACCCAGCACATCGGTGCGTACCACGTTGAAACTGATCGCGGCATGGTCACTTTCCTCGACACCCCGGGTCACGCCGCGTTTACCGCAATGCGTGCTCGTGGTGCCAAGGCGACCGACATCGTGATCCTGGTGGTTGCAGCGGACGACGGCGTGATGCCGCAGACCATTGAAGCCGTTCAGCACGCCAAGGCTGCCGGTGTTCCACTGGTTGTTGCAGTGAACAAAATCGACAAGCCGGGCGCCGATCTCGATCGCATCCGTAGCGAACTGTCGGTTCACGGCGTGACCTCGGAAGAGTGGGGCGGCGACACCCCGTTCGTATCGGTTTCGGCGAAAGTCGGTACTGGCGTGGACGAGTTGCTCGAAGCTGTTCTGCTGCAAGCCGAAGTTCTCGAACTTAAAGCAACACCTTCGGCCCCTGGCCGTGGCGTTGTGGTTGAATCGCGTCTCGACAAAGGTCGTGGCCCGGTAGCTACCGTTCTGGTTCAAGACGGTACCCTGCGCCAAGGCGACATGGTCCTGGTCGGTTCGAACTATGGCCGTGTACGTGCCATGCTCGACGAGAACGGCAAGCCAATCAAAGAAGCCGGTCCTTCCATCCCTGTCGAGATCCTCGGCCTGGACGGTACCCCGGACGCTGGCGATGAGATGAGCGTGCTGTCGGACGAGAAGAAAGCCCGTGAAGTGGCTCTGTTCCGTCAAGGCAAGTTCCGCGAAGTCAAGCTGGCCCGTGCTCACGCCGGCAAGCTGGAAAACATCTTCGAAAACATGGGTCAGGCAGAGAAGAAGACGCTCAACATCGTCCTCAAATCCGACGTCCGTGGTTCGCTGGAAGCGTTGAACGGTGCCTTGAACGGCCTGGGTAACGACGAAGTGCAAGTGCGTGTTGTTGGTGGCGGTGTCGGTGGTATCACCGAATCCGACGCTAACCTGGCACTGGCCTCCAACGCTGTACTGTTCGGCTTCAACGTGCGTGCCGATGCTGGCGCTCGCAAGATCGTCGAGCAGGAAGGTCTGGATATGCGTTACTACAACGTGATCTACGACATCATCGAAGACGTCAAGAAAGCCCTCACCGGTATGCTGGGCAGCGATGTTCGCGAGAACATCCTGGGTATCGCTGAAGTGCGTGACGTGTTCCGTTCGCCGAAGTTTGGCGCGATTGCCGGTTGCATGGTTATCGAAGGTGTTGTTCACCGTAACCGTCCAATCCGTGTACTGCGTGAAGACATCGTTATCTTCGAAGGCGAGCTGGAATCCCTGCGCCGCTTCAAGGATGACGCTTCCGAAGTACGTGCCGGCATGGAATGCGGTATTGGCGTCAAGAGCTACAACGACGTCAAACCTGGCGACAAGATCGAAGTTTACGAGAAGGTTCAGGTTGCTCGCAGCCTCTGACTCGCGCACTTCAAGGGCCACGGCGAGCCGCCGCATGCAAGTGCGCGGCACGGCGTCAGGACTCTAAACGCAACGCCCGGTCTGGCTTTTGTCAGGCCGGGCGTTTGCCGCTTTCAGACCCCTCGGGTTTCACCGTGGGGCAGTAACAGGTAACAAGACATGGCAAAAGAATACAGCCGTACCCAACGTATCGGCGATCAGATGCAGCGTGAGCTGGCACAGCTGATCCGTCGTGAAGTCAAAGACCCGCGCGTCGGCCTGGTCACCATTACCGCTGTTGAAGTCAGCCGTGACGTCGGTCACGCCAAGATCTTCATCACCGTGATGGGTCAGGACAACGCCGAAGACATCGCACAAAGCATCAAGGTGCTCAACTCCGCCGCTGGTTTCCTGCGTATGCAGTTGGCCCGCGAAATGAAGTTGCGCAGCGTTCCTCAGTTGCACTTCCACTACGACGAAAGCGTCGTGCGTGGCGCGCACCTGTCGGCCCTGATCGAGCGTGCGGTGGCTGAAGACAATCAGCACCCGGTAGCCGCTGAACCCGAAGACGCCAAGGAGTAATCGGTGGCTCAGGTCAAACGTATCCGTCGTAACGTCAGCGGCATCATCCTGCTCGACAAGCCGCTGGGGTTCACCTCCAACGCCGCGTTGCAGAAGGTCCGCTGGTTGCTGAACGCCGAGAAGGCCGGACACACCGGCAGTCTCGATCCGCTGGCCACCGGCGTGTTGCCGTTGTGCTTCGGTGAGGCGACCAAGTTCTCGCAGTACCTGCTCGACTCTGACAAGGCTTATGAAACCCTGGCGCAACTGGGCAAGACCACCACCACGGCCGATGCCGAGGGTGAAGTTTTGCAGGAACGCCCGGTGACCGTTGGTCGCGCCGATGTCGAAGCTGTTTTACCCGGTTTTCGTGGGCAAATCAGTCAGATACCGCCGATGTACTCGGCGCTCAAGCGTGATGGTCAGCCGCTGTACAAGCTGGCCCGTGCAGGCGAAGTAGTGGAGCGCGAACCGCGTTCTGTTACTATTGCGCGCTTGGAATTGCTGGCCTTTGAAGGTGATACTGCGCGGCTTGCGGTGGATTGCAGCAAAGGCACCTATATCCGCACCCTGGTGGAGGATATTGGTGAGAAACTCGGTTGTGGCGCTTACGTTGCTGAACTGCGACGTACCCAGGCCGGGCCTTTCACGCTGGCGCAGACCGTCACGCTTGAAGAGCTGGAAGCGGTACATGCCGAAGGCGGCAATGAAGCGGTTGATCGCTTCCTGATGCCATCGGACAGCGGCCTGCTGGATTGGCCTCTGTTGCAGTTCTCGGAGCACAGCTCGTTCTACTGGCTTAACGGCCAACCGGTTCGAGCCCCGGATGCACCGAAGTTCGGCATGGTACGGGTACAGGATCACAACGGTCGCTTCATCGGTATCGGTGAAGTGAGCGAAGACGGGCGCATCGCGCCACGTCGACTGATTCGGTCAGAATGACCGGAACCAGTTTGGTGTAAAAGCGTAGCGAGCGAAGGGAAGACAAGGAAAAAACAGGCGAGGAAGCGGAGTTGACTGCTGTCAATGAGCATTCCGAGCCGGTTTTTGACGCAGGATTACCAAGCGCAGCAGCTTTTGCACAAACTGGGACGAGGGTGGCTGTTAACAGGCACGGTCACTACTCATTTTTAGATACAGGGATTTGTCCCTGGCCTGTTGAAGCTGTTTTTCTGAAACAGTTTCCTGATAAAAGGATTGCCTCATGGCTCTCGACGTTCAAGAAAAAGCTCAAATCGTAGCTGACTACCAGCAAGCTGTTGGTGACACTGGTTCGCCAGAAGTGCAAGTTGCACTGCTGACCCACAACATCAACAAGCTGCAAGGTCACTTCAAGGCCAACGGTAAAGATCACCACTCCCGTCGTGGTCTGATCCGCATGGTAAACCAGCGCCGTAAGCTGCTGGACTACCTGAAAGGCAAGGATCTGGGTCGTTATCAGACTCTGATCGGTCGCCTGGGTCTGCGTCGCTAATAAGCGATTGCGCTAGAGGTTGGTTGTCTGTCGCGCGTCAGTGGGTTTCCCGCTGGCGCATGGCAGGCTCCCAGCCTCAAGTTTTATCTGGATATACGTTTTACCCTGGACAGGCGTTGGGCCGACTCCCGACATTGCCCAAGAATTTCGCAAGAAGACAAGTTCCCCAAGAGCCACAAAAGAAGGTAGGACACCGTGAACCCGGTAATCAAAAAATTCCAGTTCGGTCAGTCGACCGTTACCCTCGAGACTGGCCGTATCGCCCGTCAGGCCTCCGGCGCAGTATTGGTCACCGTTGACGACGACGTCAGCGTATTGGTGACTGTCGTTGGTGCCAAGCAAGCCGATCCAGGCAAGGGCTTCTTCCCTCTGTCCGTTCACTACCAGGAAAAGACTTACGCTGCCGGTAAGATCCCTGGCGGTTTCTTCAAGCGCGAAGGCCGTCCTTCCGAGAAAGAAACCCTGACTTCCCGACTGATCGACCGTCCGATCCGTCCGCTGTTCCCAGAAGGCTTCATGAACGAAGTGCAGGTTGTCTGCACCGTCGTTTCCACCAGCAAGAAGACCGATCCGGACATCGCTGCGATGATCGGTACCTCGGCTGCCCTGGCCATCTCCGGCATTCCTTTCGATGGCCCGATCGGCGCTGCCCGCGTTGCGTTCCACGAAAGCACCGGTTACCTGCTGAACCCGACTTACGAACAACAGAAAGCTTCGAGCCTGGACATGGTCGTTGCCGGTACTTCGGAAGCCGTGTTGATGGTTGAATCGGAAGCCAAAGAGCTGACCGAAGACCAGATGCTGGGCGCGGTACTGTTTGCTCACGACGAGTTCCAGGTTGTGATCAACGCTGTCAAAGAACTGGCCGCTGAAGCTGCCAAGCCGACCTGGACCTGGGCTCCACAGCCTGAAGCCACCGCACTGCTGGGCGCTATCCGTGCCGAGTTCGGCGACGCGATCTCCCAGGCTTACACCATCACCATCAAGGCCGACCGTTACGCTCGTCTGGGCGAACTGAAAGACCAGGTGGTTGCCAAGCTGTCCGGTGAAGAAGGCCAGCCTTCCTCCAGCGAAGTCAAAGCGGCTTTCGGCGAAATCGAATACCGCACCGTTCGCGAAAACATCGTAAACGGCAAGCCACGTATCGACGGTCGCGACACCAAGACCGTACGTCCGTTGAACATCGAAGTCGGTGTTCTGCCTAAGACCCACGGCTCGGCGCTGTTCACCCGTGGCGAAACCCAGGCTCTGGTTGTTGCAACACTGGGTACCGCCCGTGACGCACAACTGCTGGACACCCTGGAAGGCGAGAAAAAAGACCCGTTCATGCTGCACTACAATTTCCCTCCGTTCTCGGTAGGTGAGTGTGGTCGCATGGGTGGCGCCGGTCGTCGCGAAATCGGTCACGGCCGTCTGGCCCGTCGTTCGATTGCAGCCATGCTGCCTGCCGCTGACGTGTTCCCGTACACCATTCGTGTTGTGTCGGAAATCACCGAGTCCAACGGTTCGAGCTCCATGGCATCGGTCTGCGGCGCTTCCCTGGCCCTGATGGATGCTGGCGTTCCGATGAAGGCACCGGTTGCCGGTATCGCCATGGGTCTGGTTAAAGAAGGCGAGAAATTCGCCATCCTGACCGACATCCTGGGTGACGAAGACCACCTCGGCGACATGGACTTCAAAGTAGCCGGTACCGCCAAAGGTGTTACCGCGCTGCAGATGGACATCAAGATCAAAGGCATCACCGAAGAAATCATGGAAATCGCTCTGGGCCAAGCCCTGGAAGCGCGCCTGAACATCCTCGGTCAGATGAACCAGATCATCGGCCAGTCGCGTACCGAACTGTCGGAAAACGCTCCGACCATGATCGCGATGAAAATCGACACCGACAAAATCCGTGACGTTATCGGTAAAGGCGGCGCGACCATTCGTGCGATCTGTGAAGAGACCAAGGCTTCGATCGACATCGAAGACGACGGCTCGATCAAGATCTTCGGCGAAACCAAGGAAGCGGCTGAAGCAGCACGTCAGCGCGTTCTGGGCATCACCGCAGAAGCTGAAATCGGCAAGATCTACGTGGGTAAGGTTGAGCGCATCGTCGACTTCGGCGCATTCGTCAACATCCTGCCAGGCAAGGACGGTCTGGTTCACATCTCCATGCTGAGCGACGCTCGCGTTGAGAAAGTGACCGACATCCTGAAAGAAGGCCAGGAAGTGGAAGTACTGGTACTGGACGTGGACAACCGCGGCCGTATCAAGCTATCCATCAAGGACGTAGCAGCAGCCAAGGCTTCGGGCGTTTAATCACTCCCCACGCCTGACCGCTTCAACGTTATAAAAAATGCCCCGCAGTGAAAACTGCGGGGCATTTTTTTGTCTGCAAAACGGGGTGTGAAGTTGCTGGCCTTCGAACCCGGTGCTAGGTTTAGCCCACTGCCCGTGTAGCTCAGTTGGTAGAGCAGCGCACTCGTAACGCGAAGGTCGCAGGTTCGACTCCTGTCTCGGGCACCATCCACCTGTTGTTTCAACTTTGTGCTCAAAGTCCTTCCAGCGTTTTTTGTCGAATTGATGTAAAAGTCCATATAAATCGGCAACCAAACGTCCTATATTCGGTACCTGCACACGCACCACTTTGCAGTTTTCAGATGATCCCCGAATGGTTCTGAAGGCCAGACAAGCCGGGCTTCTACCGGTTTTTTGCGTCAGAGAGATCCTTGATGATCCAGATCCATCTTCCATTCCCCAGATCAGCGAGAACGACATGACCGTTAAAGAATTGACCCAAGAAGCCAGACACGAAGAAGCGCTCAAAAAGTACTTGGTGGATTCGCCCCAGCTCGCCGAAGAGATCAAGGACCTGCCGGCCGACGATCAGAAAGACCAGATTCAATGGGCGTTTGAGGACGAGGCCGAAGCCCAGGGCTTGCAGCCGTGGGAATTGACGCTCAAATACACCTCCACCCCGGAAGAGTTCGAGGCTGCGCGCCTGGTGCTGCACAAGGAGGCGGCCGAGGTGCTGGGTGTCGAGTGGGAAGAATATTGCGAGATGAACAATCTGGTGGTTTGAGAGCAGCTTCAGGTTTCAAGCGGCAAGCTACATGCCAAAGCAAACCTGCTTGAAGCCTGGAGCTTGCCGCTCGTAGCTGGGGCTCAGAGGCTCAAACGCATCGACAGATCGATAGCCTTCACGTCCTTGGTCATCGCGCCAATCGAAATGTAATCGACCCCGGTTTCGGCGACTGGCAGCAACGTACTTTCATTGATTCCGCCGCTGGCCTCCAGTTTGGCCTTGCCCGCGTTCAGGCGCACGGCTTCACGCATGTCATCCAGGCTCAATTCATCGAGCATGATGATGTCAGCACCCGCCGTCAGAGCTTCCTTGAGCTCGCTCAGGCTTTCCACTTCGATCTCCACCGGTTTGCCCGGGGCGATCTTGTGCGCGGCGTTAATGGCTTCAGGGATGCCACCGCTGGCGGCGATATGGTTTTCCTTGATCAGGAAGGCGTCATACAGACCGATGCGGTGGTTGTGGCAGCCGCCGCAGGTCACGGCGTACTTCTGCGCCAGACGCAGACCGGGCAGGGTTTTGCGGGTGTCGAGCAACTTCACTTGGGTGTTGGCGACAAAATCAGCCAGGTACTGCGCACGCGTGGCCACGCCTGACAGCAATTGCAGGAAGTTCAGTGCACTGCGTTCGCCGCTGAGCAGCGAGCGCGCCGGGCCTTCGAGGTGGAACAGCACCTGATTGGGTTTTACCCGTTCGCCGTCACACACTTGCCAATGCACTGCGACCCGTGGGTCCAGCTGCCGGAACACCGCATCAACCCACGCAGTGCCGGCAATGACGGCGGCATCACGAGTGATGATGGTGGCTTTTGCCAGGCGTTCGGCCGGGATCAACTGCGCGGTGATGTCGCCGCTGCCGATGTCTTCTCGCAACGCACGGCGTACGTTGGCTTCGATTTCGGCGGTCAGGTCGGCGAGACGTAGATTCGGCATAACGGGCTCCACAAACAAAGTGGTCCGATTATAGGGCCATGGCACGAGTCAACCCAAGGTCTCATAGACGTTCCATTCGCGGCAATGATCGCATCTGGAGGGGCTATCGCGGCATACTGGGCGCCAACACAGTCGTCGTTGAAGGAACCGGTATGCAGTTGGACCCCGCGAGTGGTTGGTGTCAGGACGTGCGTTTATGCCCCTCACCCAACTTCAATGCGCGCCCCTCGGGCGAAATTTCCCTGCTGGTGATCCACAACATCAGCTTGCCGCCAGCGCAGTTCGCCACCGGCAAAGTGCAGGAATTCTTCCAGAATCGTCTGGATGTCACGGAGCATCCTTATTTTGAAGGCATTGCTGACTTGCGGGTGTCCGCCCACTTTCTGATTGAGCGCGACGGTGCTGTCACTCAGTTTGTCTCTTGCATTGAACGTGCCTGGCACGCCGGTGTTTCGAGTTTCGAGGGCCGGGACACCTGTAACGATTTTTCGGTGGGCATCGAGCTTGAAGGCACGGATGATCTGCCGTTCACCGATGCTCAGTATCTTGCGCTGACGGCTTTGACCCGACAGCTGCAAAACGCCTACACCGGCATCACTGCGCAGCGCATTTGCGGGCACAGCGACGTCGCGCCGGGGCGCAAGACCGATCCAGGACCGGCGTTCGACTGGGCACGCTATCGCGCGGCCCTGGCAAAAGAGGAAGGACAATGAGTTTTCTGGTGTTGCTGTTGGCGGTGTGGATCGAGAAATTCTCGGCACTGCGCCATCGGGTCCAGCGAGATGGCGGTTGGGTGCGCGAGCTGAACAAGCTTGAGGTCACGCCACGTCTGATCGACCGGTCATGGTTAATCCTGATCATTATGGTGTTGTTGCCGGTCGCGCTGTTGGGGTTACTGCTCGTGGTGCTGGAGCCCTTGGCCTACGGTCTGCTGGCGTTACCGGTGCATTTGCTGGTGGTGATTTACAGCCTGGGCCGAGGCGATCTGTTGGCGGGCTTGGGGCCATTTCGCGATGCCTGGCGCCGGGAAGACCTGCAAGCCGCTGAGCATGTGGCCGAACGTGACCTGGATATTTGCGCCGAAAGTGGCGAGCAATTGCTGGAACGGGTCGAAGCACACCTGCTGTGGGAGGCTTATCAAAGTTTCTTTGCGGTCATTTTCTGGTACTTCCTGCTGGGGCCGGTTGCGGCCCTGAGTTATCGCTTGCTGGCACTGGCCGAGGAGCATGGGCAGAACCCGGCCGTGGTCGAGCGCGCGGCACAATTGCGCCACGCCTTTGATTGGGTGCCCGTGCGGTTGCTGGCGATGAGTTTTGCGCTGATCGGCAATTTTGTGGCGGTCAGCCGGGTGATGTTGCATGAGTTGCTGAACTGGAACATCAGCGCTGCTCAGCTGATCGAGAAAGTCGGGCTGGTAGCCGGTGAAATTCCGGCCCCGGTCGTCGGACCGGATGGCATCAACAGCCTGGACCGGATCTGGGAGTTGCTACTGCGCGCGGCAGTGCTCTGGTACGCCGGTTTTGCGCTGTGGACGGTGCTCCCGTAACACTTCAATCCCAGTAGCAGCAGGCTGCTACAGGGATTGATCTCCCCGCGTTAACCTTAAGTTACAAAACATCCTGCCGATTTAAGATATACAGGGATAGCGCTCGATAGTGGCTATCTGCCGCTGGCCTGCGCCTGCCAAATAAAAATAAGAACTCAAAGGGAGACTTCCAGTGAAGAGCTTGCTCTATCCCGCCGTCGCGCTGATGAACCGCCTGAGCTTCGGCATGAAGTTCAGCCTGATCAGCGTGCTGTTCCTTGTGCCCATGCTGGTGACCAACTTCTATCTGGTGCGCGACTCCTATCGTGAATTTCAGGGCACACAAGTCGAACTGCAGAGCCTCAACCTGCTGGGCAGCGGCCTGACCCTTCGGCGAGACCTGGAGACACTGAATAATCTGGTACAGATCAACGTCACGCTGGGCCAGTCCGGCAAGGCCGGCAATGTCGAGTCGAAGATCGGCACGCTGGAGCAAAGTATCCTGGCGCGCCTGCAAGGGCTGACGGCAATGACCACTGATCCAGAGCAGATCACCGCTTTTGATGGCAAGCGCGATGAAATGATTGCCGCTTTCAAGGCCCAGCAAGCGGAAACCTCCCTGCAAAGTAAAAGCGGCATGATCGGCAAACTGCTCGGCAGCGCGCAGATTTTCAGCCAGATCATCGCCACTCAGGCCGGCCTCAGTCGCGACAATCAAAGCGACATGCGTCAACTGAGCGAACTGATCACCAGCGTCACTCCACCTGTGACCCAACTGCTGGGCGAAGGCCGCGCGATGGGTTCCTTTTCGCTGGGGCAAGGCTTTATCAACTCGGCGTCGAGCACTCGATTTGATGAGCTGTTGGCGCAGATCGAAAAGCTTCAGGGCGAATACGGCCTGAAATTGCAGGACGCCTTGGGCTCCAGCAAAGCGGCGCGTGAAACCCTGGCCGCTCAAGCGGATAGCAGCAAGGCTTCGCTGAAAAAAGCCAGTGAGCTGTTCGAAGAAAAAGTGGTGATGGCGGACACACTCGATACACCCTGGCAGGGTTTTTACGATCAGGTCACTGGCCTGATGGACCAAACTTACCAACTCAACGAAGCCACCTTGAAATTCCTCGGTACCCAGTTGCAGCAGCGACTGGAGCAAAACCGCACTCACATGATCTTGCAGGCCGTGGCGCTGTCGGTGGTGTTTGTGCTGATTTTCTACCTTTACGGCGGCTTCTACGCTTCAACCCGCACCACCCTCAAGCGGCTTGGCGCCATGATGGACACAGTCGCTGCCGGCGACATGACGGTGACCTTCCGTGCGCAAAGCCGCGATGAACTTGGCGAGTTGGGTGAGGTGTTCAACGGCACCGTGAAGAAAATCCATGACCTGATCGAGCGAGTCGGCAAGACCGTCAATGAGGTCGAGCGTCAGGCCGGGCAGGTTCAAAGCGTTTCTACCCAGAGCAACCAGGCAGTGGCCGGGCAGCGTACGCAGATCGAGCAGGTCGCCACGGCCATGAACCAGATGTCGGCCACCTCCCTTGAGGTGGCGCGCAGTGCCGCCGCCGCGGTCAGCAGCGCCCACAGCGTCAATGACGAGACCATCACCGGCCGCGGGCTGGTGGCGTCCCAGCAGGGCAGCATCGCGCAATTGGCCAGTGAGATCGATCAGTCGGTGCTGGTGATCAATCAATTGGCCAGCGACAGCCAGTCCATCAGCCGTGTGCTGGAGGTGATCAAAAGCATCGCTGAGCAAACCAATCTTTTGGCCCTTAACGCGGCCATCGAAGCCGCTCGGGCCGGTGAGCAGGGGCGTGGTTTTGCGGTGGTGGCCGATGAGGTCCGCACGCTCGCCAAGCGCACCCAGCAATCGACCGAAGAAATCGAGCAGATGATCAGCAAGCTCCACAGCGGCGTCGGTGCGGCGGTGAAGGCCATGAGCATCAGCCATCAGGTGGCCGACGGCACGGTCGGGCAATCGGAAAAGGTCCAACAGGCGCTGGAAAACATCCTCGGTGCCGTCGGCATGATCGTTGACCAGAACCAGCAAATCGCTGCCGCCGTCGAGCAGCAGACCGCCGTCGCCCACGACATCGATCAGAACATCGTCGAAATCAACCGTGCCGGCGAGCGCACCGCCGAAGGTGCGCACCAGACCGAGGATGCCAGCCGTGCGTTGTCGGCTCAGGTGGTGGAACTCAAGCACCTGATCAGCGCATTCCGGGTGTAATACCCCGCTGTGGGAGCGACCTGTGGCGAGGGGACTTATCGGAACGCCGCAGGTCACTCCCACAGGTTTTATGCACCATCTGTAGTATTTGTGTCCATTGCAGGTGAGACCTGTCCTGTTTTCCTCCGCAGTCTTGTTTTTGGTCTTCAATAAGGATGATCATCCAGTCTGACCTGCCCTGAGGAGGCTCGGCGATGTCTGTTCTAACCATGGGAATTCAGGGTCACTGCGCCCATTGCGGGTGTACCTGTGTGCTCGAAGCCTGGCAGCTCAACGCCATTGCTATCAACGAGTCGTTCGCCTGTACGCACTGCCATAAAACCTTGCAGTTGATCGACCCGAAACAGATCAGGCGCTTCAAGTCTCTCGACTCACTGGCCATGCTCCGGGCGAGCACTCTGGTGATGGTGTGCACCGCGGTTCTGGTGGCATTGGTCATGGAATGGATCGGAATGCTCAGCGTGGTTGAACAGCTGAATTTTTCGCTGATCGCGATTCTGGTCTACTACGCCGTCAATCAGTTCGCCCGACATCGGCGACACCTGACGCTGATTCTGGAAGCCGCCAAGGCCCATGCCGACTGATTACCAGTTGAACAACTCGCAAGCATTAGCCGTGCTGATGGCGGCCAATTGCCCAGGGCTGATCGCCATGATCTGCGCCAGTGCCGCGCAGATCGCCGGCAGGTGCGCCGGGCTGTTGCGTTGACCGGGAAACATGGCGGGAGCCATGTCCGGTGAGTCGGTTTCCAGCACCACGGACGCCAGCGGCAAATTGGCGAGCACGCGATGCATGCGCAGCGCCTGTGGCCAGGTCGCGGCGCCGCCCAGACCCAGTTTGAAACCGAGCTTGATGTACTCGTGCGCTTCTTCCTTGCTGCCCGCAAAGGCGTGGATGATCCCTGCGCGTTTCAGACGAAAGCGTTTCAATGTGGCAATCACCGCCGCATGGCTGCGCCGCACATGAATCAGCGCCGGCAGGTTGAAGTCCGCCGCCAGTTGCAGTTGCGCATCGAACAGCGCCTGTTGACGCTCTCGGTCGAGGGTTTCGATGAAGTAATCCAGACCGATTTCGCCCACGGCGCACAACTGCCGATGGCCGGCCAGACGCGTCAGCCAGTCGGCGAGCGCCTGTAAATCTTCAGGTCGGTGATCATCCAGGTAAACCGGGTGCAAACCGAATGCAGCATGCAAGTCTGGATCGCTTTGCACCAACTCCCAGACTCGCTGCCAATTCGCCTGATAAACCCCCAACACCACCATCCGCCGCACACCCAGGGCGCGGCTTTCGGCCAGCAGCGCCTGACGGTCCTCGTCGAAATCCGGAAAATCCAGATGAGTGTGGCTGTCGATCAGCTCCACGGTTCAGTCCCGCCGAATACGCTGCTTGAAAGTCCGCGCGATGGCCTGCACGCCGGGTTGGTAATCGGACTGCTCGATGGCGGCCAGTGCGAGCGCAAGGGCTTTGTCGGCGATCAACTGATGCTGCTGGGCCATGGCGTTGACCGGCAGCGGCAGAAAGTCCAACAGCTGGGTGTCGCCGAACGTTCCCAGGCGCAACGGACGGGTTTTCAGCGGATAGTCATGCAAGGCATCGAACACACCCTGAAGCAGCACGTAGGAGGTGGTCACCAGCGCATCCGGCAAATGGCCCAGACGCTGGAGCATTTCTTCCATCAACTGCTTGCCGCACTCGCGGCTGAACGACTCGCCGTGCTCGATCAATACCTCGCCCTGGAAGCCGTCCAGCGCTTCTTTGAAGCCGGCCGCGCGTTCCTGACTGATACTCAACTCGGGGCGCGCGCCGATCAAGGCGATCTGCTTGGGCAACGGGTCCAGTAGACTGCGGGTCAAGTGCAGGCTGGCCTCGCGGTCATCACTGATCACCGAGCAGAAATGCTCGGGCTCCATGACCCGGTCGATGGCGATGATCGGAATGCCCTTGGCCTGCAACTGGCGATAGCTGTCATCACCTGTCGGCAGGCAACTGGCGACGATCAGCGCATCGCAGCGCCGGGCGCGGAACAGTTGCAGCAATTGCCGTTCACTGTCCGGCGCATCGTCGGAACTGGCGATCAGCAATTGATAGCCGCGTGCCCGGGCGCCTTGTTCCAGCAGTTTGGCGATTCGTGCGTAACTGGGGTTTTCCAGGTCCGGCAGAATAAACCCCAAGGTGCGTGTGTGCCGACTGCGCAACCCGGCGGCTTGAGGGTTGGGCGTAAAGCCATGTTGTTCGACGACCGCGCGCACGCGCTCGACAGTGGCACTGCTGATGCGTTGCTGTTCGGCCTTGCCATTAATGACATAACTGGCGGTGGTTACGGACACACCGGCCAACTGTGCGATATCACTGAGTTTCAACTCGGGATTTCCTTGTTTTTTCGAGCTTGCCCGACATTTTCGCCAATCCTACCCGAATCAGGCAGACGACTAATGTCCAAGCACATCCGACAAGTTGGGCTTCAAGGATGAGACATTATCGAGTAACGTGCCAAGCATTCTAGATTAAACGTTTCAGCAGGCGTATTTTCGGGGCTGTAAGCACCTTTGGCCGGTTCTGCCGTGAAACCGCCAAAAGTGAAGATTAGGCGCCTGTGCTGATTCATTCAAAACAATACCTGGCGTCATCAGATGCCAAAAAGGAGAAAGCATGCTCGAGCTCACCCTAGAGCAGATTTCCATGGGCCAATCGGCTGTGGATAAGTCCGCTGCGTTACAGTTATTGGCCGAGCATTTGATCGCTGATGGCCTGGTTGCCGAGGGCTATCTGGCCGGCTTGCAGGCGCGAGAAGCTCAGGGCTCGACCTTTCTCGGACAAGGTATTGCCATCCCCCACGGTACACCGCAAACCCGCGATCTGGTGTTTACCACCGGCGTGCGGCTGATGCAGTTCCCCGAGGGCGTGGATTGGGGCGACGGCCAGATCGTTTACCTGGCGATCGGTATCGCGGCCAAGTCCGATGAACATTTGCGATTGTTGCAACTGCTGACCCGCGCCCTCGGCGAAACCGATCTGGGCCAGGCTCTGCGCCGTGCCAGCTCCGCCGAGGCCTTGTTGAAACTGCTGCAAGGCGCGCCGCAGGAATTGGCGCTGGATGCACAGATGATCGGCTTGGGTGTGTCCGCCGATGACTTCGAGGAACTGGTCTGGCGCGGTGCGCGTTTGCTGCGCCAGGCCGATTGCGTCAGCAACGGTTTCTCCGCCGTGTTGCAACAGGTCGAAGCGTTACCGCTGGGCGATGGCTTGTGGTGGTTGCACAGCGAACAAACGGTGAAGCGCCCGGGCCTGGCCTTCGTCACCCCGGACAAACCGATGCGCTACCTCGGCCAGCCACTCAGCGGTCTGTTCTGCCTGGCCAGCCTCGGTGAGGCGCATCAAGCCTTGCTCGAACGTCTTTGTGCGTTGCTGATTGAAGGTCGCGGTCACGAACTGGGCCGCGCCACCAGCAGTCGCAAGGTGCTCGAAGTGCTGGGTGGCGAACTGCCGGCGGACTGGCCGAGCGCTCGCATCGCCCTGGCCAACGCCCACGGCTTGCACGCGCGCCCGGCGAAAATCCTCGCGCAACTGGCGAAAAGTTTTGAAGGTGAAATTCGCGTACGCATCGTCGACGGCCAGGACAGTGCGGTATCGGTAAAAAGCTTGAGCAAACTGCTCAGTCTCGGCGCCCGTCGGGGCCAAGTGCTGGAATTCGTTGCCGAGCCGAGCATTGCCGCCGATGCCTTGCCGGCCTTGTTGACTGCCATCGAAGACGGCCTCGGTGAAGAGGTCGAGCCATTGCCGGCGGTGAGCCAACAGCACGAAGCAGTTGCCGAGGTGGCCGAAGTGCTGCTCGCCCCGGCGTCCGGCAGTGTCATTCAAGCCATCGCCGCGGCCCCGGGTATTGCCATCGGTCCGGCGCATATTCAGGTGCTGCAAATCATCGATTATCCGTTGCGTGGCGAGTCTGCCAGCATCGAACGTGAGCGTCTCATACACGCAATGGCGCAGGTGCGTCGCGACATCCAAGGCTTGATCGATCGTAGCAAGTCCAAGGCCATCCGCGAGATTTTCATCACTCACCAGGAAATGCTCGACGACCCGGAGCTGAGCGATGAAGTCGACACCCGTCTCAAACAAGGCGAAAGCGCCGAGGCGGCGTGCATGGCGGTGATCGAAGCGGCGGCCCGGCAACAGGAATCGTTGCAGGACGCATTGCTCGCCGAGCGGGCGGCTGATTTGCGCGACATTGGCCGTCGTGTGCTGGCGCAACTGGCTGGCGTTGAAACGCCGAGCGAGCCGGACCAGCCTTACATTCTGGTGATGGACGAAGTGGGGCCGTCCGATGTGGCGCGTCTCGACCCGGCTCGCGTCGCCGGTATTCTCACGGCTCGGGGCGGCGCCACGGCGCACAGCGCCATTGTTGCCCGGGCGCTGGGCATTCCAGCGCTGGTCGGTGCCGGGGAGGCCGTGTTGCTGCTGGCGCCGGGTACGCCTTTACTGATTGATGGCCAACGCGGTCGCTTGCATGTGGACGCCGATGTGTTGACCTTGCAACGCGCCACGGAAGAGCGCGACACCCGCGAACTGCGTTTGCAAAGGGCCGCTGAACAACGCCATCAACCGGCCCTCACCACCGATGGTCACGCGGTCGAAGTGTTCGCCAACATTGGCGAAAGCGCGGGCGTCACCAGCGCGGTGGAGCAGGGCGCCGAAGGCATTGGCTTGTTGCGCACCGAACTGATTTTCATGGCCCACCAGCAGGCGCCGGACGAAGCTACCCAGGAAGTCGAATACCGTCGCGTCCTCGACGGCCTGGCAGGTCGGCCGCTGGTGGTGCGTACCCTCGACGTCGGTGGCGACAAACCGTTGCCGTATTGGCCCATCGCCAAGGAAGAAAACCCGTTCCTCGGCGTGCGGGGCATTCGCCTGACGCTGCAACGTCCGAAGATCATGGAAGCGCAATTGCGCGCCTTGCTGCGGGCCGCCGACAACCGTCCGCTGCGCATCATGTTTCCGATGGTGGGCAACGTCGATGAATGGCGTCAGGCGCGGGACATGACCGAACGTTTGCGTCTGGAAATCCCGGTTGCGGACCTGCAACTGGGGATTATGATCGAAGTGCCGTCGGCGGCCTTGTTGGCGCCGGTGCTGGCCAAAGAGGTCGACTTCTTCAGCGTCGGCACCAACGACCTGACGCAATACACCTTGGCCATCGACCGCGGTCATCCGACCTTGTCCGCCCAGGCCGACGGCTTGCACCCGGCGGTGCTACAACTGATCGACATCACCGTGCGCGCGGCGCATGCCCATGGCAAATGGGTCGGCGTGTGCGGCGAACTGGCGGCCGACCCGCTGGCGGTGCCGGTGTTGGTCGGACTGGGTGTGGACGAACTCAGCGTCTCGGGTCGCAGCATTGCCGAGGTCAAGGCGCGTATTCGTGAGCTCAACCTCGCCCAGACGCAAACTCTCGCCCGACAGGCCCTGGCCGTGGGTAGCGCCAATGAAGTGCGCGCATTAGTGGAGGCTCTGTAATGGCCCGGATTTTAACCCTCACCCTCAATCCGGCACTGGACCTGACCGTCCAGTTGCCACGCCTGGAACCCGGTCAGGTCAACCGCAGCGGCGCCATGCACACCCACGCCGCCGGTAAAGGCGTGAACGTGGCGCAAGTGTTGGCGGACCTCGGCCATCAGCTGACCGTCAGCGGATTTCTCGGAGAGGACAATCTTCAGGCGTTCGAAACCCTGTTCGCCAAACGCGGTTTTGTCGACGCGTTTATCCGGGTTCCGGGCGAGATTCGCAGCAACATCAAACTGGCGGAAAGCGACGGGCGCATCACCGACCTCAATGGTCCGGGGCCGAGGGTCAGTGAAGCCGCGCAGCAGGCGTTGTTTGATCGCCTTGTGCAGATTGCGCCCGGTCATGATGTGGTCGTCGTCGCCGGAAGTTTGCCGCAAGGCGTCAGTGCGCACTGGCTGCAGGCGTTGATTGTGCGCTTGAAAAAACTCGGATTGAACGTCGCCCTCGACACCAGCGGCGAAGCCTTGCGCGTTGCACTCAAGGCCGGCCCGTGGCTGATCAAGCCCAACACCGAAGAGCTGGCCGATGCGCTGGGTTGCGAGGTCGTTTCGGTGGCTGCCCAGGCCAAAGCCGCGAGCCGTTTGCACGCTCTAGGCATCGAGCACGTGGTGATCTCCCACGGGGCGGATGGCGTGAACTGGTTCAGTGTCGGTTCGGCATTGCATGCCACGCCGCCCAAGGTCAGCGTCGCCAGCACGGTGGGCGCGGGCGATTCGTTGTTGGCCGGCATGCTCCATGGATTGCTCAGCGCCGATACGCCTGAACAGACCCTGCGCACCGCCACGGCGATTGCCGCGATGGCGGTCACCCAGATCGGTTTCGGCATCGGCGATGCCAAGCAATTGGCGCAGCTTGAACAGGGTGTGCGCGTGCGTCCCCTGACAGAACAATAAGAGGGTTTGTGATGAAATTAGCCATTGTTACGGCCTGCCCGAACGGCATGGTCACCAGTGTGCTGTGCGCCCGTTTGCTTGATGCGGCGGCACAGCGCCAGGGCTGGAGCACCAGTGTCGAAGTCAACGATGCGGCGCACCCGGAACGTCAACTATCGGCGGCCACGATCGAGGCGGCCCAGTGGGTGTTGCTGGTGACCAGCGCGTCGGTGGATATGTCGCGATTCGTCGGCAAGCGGGTGTTCCAGAGCACCCCGGCGCAAGCCCTGCAAGATGTTGAAGCGGTGCTGCGTCGCGGTGCTGAAGAGGCTCAGGTTTACGTCACCCCCGAAGCCGTGGCCGAGCCTGTCGCCCTCGTAAAAAACGCCCCGCGTCTGGTCGCGATTACCGCGTGCCCGACCGGCGTCGCTCACACTTTCATGGCCGCCGAAGCCTTGCAGCAAGCGGCCAAGCGTCTGGGTTATGACCTGCAAGTGGAAACCCAGGGCTCGGTCGGCGCGCGCAATCCGTTGAGCGCGGCGGCGATTGCCGATGCCGATGTGGTGTTGTTGGCCTGTGATATCGAAGTCGCCACCGAGCGTTTCGCCGGCAAGAAGATTTACCGCTGCGGCACCGGCATAGCGCTGAAACAGGCCGAAGCGACGCTGAATAAAGCACTGGCCGAAGGTCGGCAGGAAACCGCTGCCACGGGTTCACAAGGCCCGGCCAAGCAAGAGAAGACGGGCGTTTACAAACACCTGCTGACCGGCGTGTCGTTCATGCTGCCGATGGTGGTGGCGGGCGGGTTGATGATTGCGTTGTCCTTTGTGTTCGGCATCACCGCGTTCAAGGAGCCGGGCACATTGGCGGCTGCGCTGATGCAGATCGGCGGTGACACCGCATTCAAGTTGATGGTGCCGCTGCTGGCAGGCTACATCGCCTACTCGATTGCCGACCGGCCGGGCCTGGCGCCGGGGATGATCGGCGGGATGTTGGCAAGCACCCTGGGTGCCGGTTTTATCGGCGGGATCATTGCCGGTTTCATCGCCGGTTATGCGGCGCAGGCGATCAACCGCTACGCGCGTTTGCCGCAGAGTCTTGAGGCGCTGAAGCCAATCCTGATCATCCCGCTGCTGGCGAGTCTGTTCACCGGGCTGGTGATGATTTACGTGGTCGGCAAACCGGTGGCCGGGATGCTGGAAGGGCTGACGCACTTCCTCGACAGCATGGGCACCACCAATGCGATTTTGCTCGGTGTGTTGTTGGGCGGGATGATGTGCGTGGACCTTGGCGGGCCGATCAACAAGGCGGCTTATGCGTTCTCGGTGGGGCTGCTGGCGTCGCAGAGTTATGCACCCATGGCCGCGACCATGGCTGCCGGCATGGTGCCGCCGATTGGCTTGGGCATTGCCACGTTCATTGCGCGACGAAAGTTTGCCCAGACCGAGCGCGAGGCCGGCAAAGCGGCGCTGGTGCTGGGCTTGTGCTTCATCTCCGAAGGGGCCATTCCGTTTGCTGCGAAAGACCCGTTGCGGGTGATTCCGGCGAGCATTGCCGGTGGCGCCCTGGCCGGGGCATTGTCGATGTATTTCGGCTGCAAACTGATGGCGCCGCACGGCGGATTGTTTGTATTGGCGATCCCGAATGCGATCAACCATGCGCTGTTGTACCTGCTGGCGATTGTCGCCGGGAGTATTCTGACGGCGGTGGCGTATGCGCTGCTCAAACGGCCTGTAGCTGTGGAGCTGGCGCTGGAGCCCGCCCAGGCCTGACACCACCAAACCCTTGTGGGAGCGAGCCTGCTCGCGATGAGGCCCTCACATTCAACATCTTTGTTGACTGTCAGACCGCTATCGCGAGCAGGCTCGCTCCCACAGGTGGGCATGTACTTTAGTTTTCCTTTTCAGGGAGAACACCATGAGCGAATTTGACCCCGGTCGCCGTCTTGTCATCCAGGCGGTGGGCGCGGGGCTACTGTTACCGGGGCTTGCGCCGGCCGTGATCGCTTCGGTCAGGGATCGTCCGCAACTCACCGATGGCGTGCAGTCCGGCGACGTGCTGGGTGACCGGGCGATGATCTGGAGCCGCTGCGACCGTCCGGCGCGGATGGTGGTGGAATGGGATACCCGCAGTCTGTTCAGCAACCCGCGCCGATTGGTCTCGCCATTGGCTGATGCCCGCAGCGATTTCACCGCGCGGGTGGAGCTCACCGGGCTGCCCGCCGATCAGGCGATTTTCTATCGCGTGTCCTTCGAAGACGCCCAAAGCGGTGTCGCCAGCGAACCCTGGTTCGGCCATTTGCGCAGCGTGCCACAAACCCGCCGTGACATTCGTTTTGTCTGGAGCGGCGACACCGCCGGCCAGGGCTTTGGCATCAACCCGGACATTGGCGGCATGCGCATCTACGAAGCCATGCGGTTGCGCCTGCCGGACTTTTTTATCCACAGCGGCGACACCATCTATGCCGACGGCCCCATACCCGCGCAACTGACCACCGAAAGTGGCCGGGTGTGGCGCAATATCACCAGCGAAGCCAAGAGCAACGTCGCGCAAAGCCTCGACGATTTTCGCGGTAACTACCGCTACAACCTGATGGATGAAAACATCCGCCGCTTCAACGCCGAGGTCCCGCAGATCTGGCAATGGGACGACCATGAAGTGGTGAACAATTGGTCGCCGGGCAAGCCACTGGATGTGCGCTATCAGGAGAAAGATATCCCCGACCTGGTCGGCCGCGGGCGTCAGGCCTGGCTCGAATACGCACCCATGCGCTTGCAGAGTGCCGACAATGGCGGGCGGATTTATCGCAAGCTCGGCTATGGGCCGCTGCTCGATGTGTTTGTGCTCGATATGCGCAGTTATCGCGGCGCCAACGATGACAACCTCGGCGCTGCAAAACCCTTTCTCGGGCGTGAGCAACTGGACTGGCTCAAGCAGGAAATGAATGGCTCGCAAGCGCAGTGGAAAGTCATCGCCGCCGACATGTCGATTGGTCTTGGCGCGCCCGACGGAGAGGTCAGCCCCGGCGTGACACGGTGGGAAGCGGTGGCCAATGGTGACCCGGGACCGGCGCAGGGGCGGGAGCTGGAAATCGCTGAATTGTTAGGATTCTTGCGGGCGCAGCAGGTGCGCAACTTTGTGTTTTTGACGGCGGAAGTCCACTACTGCGCGGCGCATCATTACCACCCGGATCATGCCGCGTTTCAGGACTTTGATCCGTTCTGGGAGTTCGTCGCCGGGCCTTTGAACGCAGGGAGTTTTGGGCCGGATCGGCTGGATAAGACATTCGGCCCTGAGGTGATTTTCGAGAAGGCATCACCGACGCACAACGCCTCGCCGTTTGCCGGGTTTCAGTTTTTTGGCGAGGTGAATATTGATGGGCAGACGGGGGAGATGAGGGTGGTGTTGCGGGATCTGGATGGGGTGTCAGTGTTTGAGCAAAAGGTGCAGCCGGTCTGAGAGGGCTGCGCTCATTTTAGGTTCGCCACTGAACCAATGTGGGAGCGAGCTTGCTCGCGATTGCGGTATAACAGCCAACAATGTGTTGAATGTTAAACCGTCATCGCGAGCAAGCTCGCTCCCACAGGGGATTGGTAGCGTCAGTAGACGTCGCGGCGGTAGCGACCCTGTTCGATCAGCCGATCTACCTCAGCAATCCCGAGCACCTCGTTGAGCACGTGATCCACGCCCGACGCCATCCCTTGCAAGCTGCCGCAGATGTAAATGACCGCGCCATCGGCCAGCCATTTCTTCAGCTCATCGGCTGACTCACGCAGGCGATCCTGCACATAGATCTTTTCGGCCTGATCCCGCGAGAACGCCAGGTCGAGCCGCTCCAGGTCGCCTGAAATCAGCCACTCTTCCAACTCATCGCGGCACAGGTAATCGTGTTCCCGATGACGTTCACCAAACAGCAGCCAATGCCGTTGTTGCCCATCGGCAATCCGCGCCTTGAGCAAACTGCGCAGCCCGGCGAGGCCGGTACCGTTGCCCAGCAGGATCATCGGTACCGGTTCGGCCGGCAGATGAAAGCCACTGTTGCGCCGCACGCGCAGGCTGATGGAACCACCCACGGGCGCGTGTTCGGTCAGCCAGCCGGAGCCGATGCCCAGGCTGCCGTCGGCGTGCATTTCCTGACGCACGATCAACTCCAGCACGCCATCAGCAGCAATCGAGGCGATGGAGTATTCGCGCATGGCCAACGGCACCAGTGCATTGAGCAATGCCTGAGCGTGCAGGCCGACCAGATGGGCTCTGTTCTCAGGCAGTTGGCGCGTGGCGAGCGCTTGTTCCAGAGGTTGTGACAAGCCATCAAACTCAACAGTGGCACGACCGTCGATGCCCAAACCATCGAGGAAGTGCTCGATGGCCCACGGGCAATTACGCGGCAGCACTTCCACCAGATCACCGGCCAGCCAACTGCTGGTGGAGGGGGCGCAGAGGCCCAGCAAGTACACCGGAGAACCGATGCTGTCCGGGTTCATTAATTCGCGGCTGACCAGTGTCCAGTTGTCGTAGCTCGGTGCTTGCCAGGTGTCGACCGGTGTCTGTCCGGTCAACAGACCCAGTTGGTGCTGCCAGTGACGCAAGGCGTACGGGTCGCCGCTGTCGACTTCTACCGGCGCGAACAACGTCTTGCCGCCATGCTCACCCAGCCAGGTGTGCAAGCGTCGGGCGAAGCCGCAGAAGTGTTGATACTGGCGATCACCGAGGCCCAGCACTGCATAGTTCAGGCTTTGCAGGCTCGATGCCCGACCCAGCACCTTGCGTTCGAACCCGCGTGCACTGTCCGGCGCTTCGCCGTCACCGAAGGTGCTGACCACGAAGAGCGCGTTATTGGAATCCAGTAAATCCTGTTCGCTGACACTCGCCAGCGGTTGCACCTTCACCGGCAGTCCGGCGGACTGCAATTGTCCGGCTGTCTGCCATGCCAGTTGCTCGGCAAAACCGCTTTGGCTGGCGAAACCGATCAGCCACGCGGGTGCATCGCTGCCCGGTTGTGCGAGGTCTTTGCGTGCGTTCTTGATCTGTTTTTTCTTGCGTCGGCGATCCAGGTACAGCAACCAGCCCGTGACGAAAAACAACGGCATGGCCAGCGAGCTGATCATCAGGAGGATCCGCCCGACCATGCCGAAGTAGCTGCCGACGTGCAGCGCGTAGATGCTGGTGAGCAATTGCGCCTTGAGGCTCTTGTCGCTGTAACGATCGTGCTGCTTGACGATGCCGGTCGCCGGATCGAGGGTGATCTGGTTCAGGGCACGGTCGTGGGGGGAGGTTTTCAGCAGGTAGAACACAGTCGCCGGTTGGCCGGCTACGGGCGGCATACGGACGTTGTAAGCGCTGAGTTCCGGGCCTGCGGCGCTGTAGACGCTGCTCCAGATGGCCGAATAGTCGGCGGTTGGTGGCGGACCGCTCGGCGCAGGACCGCGACCACCACGAACTCGCTCGTTTTGCGGTGCGTCGGACAGCAGACGGGTCAGGCCTTTGTTGTACCACTCATACGACCAGAACAACCCCGTCAGCGCCGCCAGGAGGTAAAACACCAGGCACCAGGTTCCGGCTATCGAGTGCAAATCCCAGTTGAAGCTGCGACCCTTTTTCTTCCAGTCCAGGGTCAGCCAGGCACGCCAGCTTTTCCACTGGCGCGGCCAGCGCAGGTACAGGCCGGACAAGCAAAAGAACACCAGAATCAGCGTGCACGCGCCGGTGATGTTGCGGCCGGTGTCGCCCATGGCAAGGAAGCGGTGCAGTTGCAGCATCAAGCCGAAGAAATCCTGGCCGGTGGCGTCGCCCATGAACTCGGCGGTGTACGGATCGAAGTAGCGCATCTCGCCACGGCGTTGGCCCGGTGGCGGGGTGAAAAACACCTTGGCCGCATTGCCGCTGTCGGTCTCGACGGAGAGCATCGAGACTTTTTTTCCGGACGCGGCTTCGATACGCTCAACCAGTTCGACGGGCGGCAGGACGCCGGCAACCTGCTTCTCGACCTGCAACACAGAAGGGTTCAGCACACTCAGGATTTCATCCTGAAACGATACCGTTGCCCCGGTGATGCCCATCAGGGCCAGGACCAGCCCGGCACTGATGCCGAAAAACCAGTGCAACTGGAACAGGGTTTTCTTCAACACGTCGCTCGCCTTGTTCGTTCAAAAAATGTCATCACGGCGCGCATTATGCCGTGGGTTGTCGAGAAGCATTCTTTTTTACACACAAAAGCCCCGTTCATGTAGATGAACGGGGCCTGGCGTTATTGCCAGCCACTTCGATCAGAAGTGGAAGTTGGTGCTCAGCAATGCCGTACGGCCCGGCGCCTGATTGGCGAAGTGGGTCGAAAAGGCTTTGTCGTAATACGTTTCGTTGGTCAGGTTCTGCACGTTCAGCTGCAGGTCGATATTTTTGGTCAGCTTGTAGGCCGCCATCGCGTCGTAACGAACGTAGGATTCAACCATGGTGGTGTTGGCCACGTTGCCGAATACGTCGTCGACATAGAACGCACCGCCACCGACCGTCAGCCTTGGCAGGACCTGATAGGTCGTCCACAGGCTGGCGCTGTTTTTCGGTGTGTTAGGCAGTTCGTTGCCATCGTTGACTGCACCGAGCGGGCCGCCGTCGATTTGCTCGCTGTCCATGTAGGCGTAACCGGCGAACACTTGCCATTTATCGGTGATCCTGCCGGTGGCCGACAGTTCGATACCCTGGACGCGGGTTTTGCCGGCGTTTTCATAGGTGTTGGTATTGACTTGAACGCGTGCGTTCTCTTTCTCGGTGCGGAAGATGTCGGCGGTCAGCGAAAGCTGATCATTGAGCAGATCCCACTTGGTACCGATTTCGTAGTTCTTGGTGGTTTCCGGTTTCAAATCGTTATTGACGGTGCCGCCGCCCAAAGGATTGCCTTCGGAGCCTTCGCTCAAGGTGTTGCCCGGTGGTATGGCCGAGGTCGCGTAGGACGCATAGATGCTGCCGTTTTCCGCCGGTTTGTAAACGACGCCGAACTGCCCGGTGACAAACTCACTGGTGTCTTTGTCTTTGGCAGTGGTCACACCGGACCCATCGAAGGTTTTGTAGTCGGTTTCGAAATGGTCGTAGCGCAAGCCCATGTTCAACAGCCACTGCTGGGACAATTCCAGGGTGTCGAACACATACATCGCGTACGTGTCGGCCTTGGTGTCGGTGCCGGCGTAGTTACGCGAAATCGCACCGTTCCATGGATCGTTCGGGTTCGGGTTGGACAGCGAGGTGCAGTTGTAACCGCTTGGCGCGCCGATCAACGCCGGGTTGCAGGTGTTAGTCACTGCCGCTGTTCGCGGGGTGGTGTCGGTGTTGACACTGTACGAGGATTTCTGGCTCTCCTCGTGGGTGTACTCGACACCGGTGGAGTAGCTGTTCTTGAACCCGGCGATGTAGATATCACCAAACAGATCGGTCTGGTTGGTCGTGGTCTCGGTGTTGCTGACCCGGGTGTTAGCCCGACGCCAGACGGTGCCATTGTTGACGTTGCCCTTGCTGTCGTCCGGCTGGGTCAGGATGTAATCCTGCATGCTGCTACCGTGACGCAAGGTGTTTTTGACGGTCATCGCGTCATTCAGATCGTGCGCGATGGCGAAGGTCGAGATATCGGTGCGGCCTTTGCGAAAGTCACGGTCATTGAGGCCGTAGAAGTTTGTGCTGTCGCCGCCGTCGTCCGGTTTGTCCGGGTTGGATTTGGTCCGGGCAGCCGAACCTGCGGTCGGAATGGAGTAAGGAATGCCCGAATCCGGCGTGTCGTTATTTTCCAGATGGTAGTAATCGAGGTTGACGCGGGTGTCGGTGCCCAGGCCGAAAGCCAGCGACGGTGCGATGCCCCAGCGGTCGTAGTCGACGCTGTCACGGCCGGCGACGTTGCTTTCGTGGCTCAACAGGTTCAGGCGGCCCGCGGTGGTGTCATTCAACTGATAGTTGCCATCCATGGTGTAACGCTGGGTCTGGTCCGAACCCCAAGTAAAACCACCATCAAACGAGTCGCCCAAATGAGCCTTTTTGCTCACCAGGTTGATGCTGCCGCCAGCAGCGCCACGGCCACCGATGGCCGAGTTCGGGCCTTTGCTGACTTCAATCGATTCGACGGCGAAGATTTCGCGGCTCTGCGAACCGGTGTCGCGCACGCCGTCCAGGTAGGTATCGCCCTGCGCGTCGAAACCGCGAATGAACGGACGGTCGCCCTGGGGGTTGCCACCTTCACCGGCACCAAAAGTGATGCCTGGAACGGTACGCAGCGCGTCCTGCATATTGAGGGCGCCCGTGTCCTTGATGACTTGTTGCGGGATGACGGTGATCGAACGCGGAGTATCGACCAAGGGCGCTGTGTACTTGGACGAGTTGGCTTTTTCGACGAAGTAGGATGTCTCGTCCTGAGCCTCGCCAGTGATGGCGGTAGCGCCCAGCGACAGCACATTACTCGGTGCTTTTTCGTCGGCTTTTTCCGCCGCGAAAACCATGTGACCCGCAGAGCCGGCGGTAATTGCCATGCCAATGGCCGATGCGAGCAGACGTGGTGAGCTGACCGGTACGTGTGGTTGTTGACGCGACATTTTGAATTCCCTTCCCCAAGGATTTGAGGCCGCGGAATATAGGGTAGACGCGTATTTGTATCAATTGCGAAACGTTACTATTCGCGAAGAATTTACATTCTTTACAATTTAACCTTACGGTTTTTGGTGTTTCGTCCGTCGTGAGGGTTTTACTTGAGCAATAAGAATCAATACCATTGGCGCCCCTTTGGTCTCAGGTGTCTTTGCCATGCTGTTGCACATTCCCGGCTTGTTCGCGAAAGAAGAAGTGCAGCGCATTCGCGAGGCTCTGGAGCAGGCTGATTGGGCGGACGGCAAGATCACCGCCGGTTATCAGTCGGCCAAGGCCAAGCACAATCTACAGCTGCCTGAAGGCCATCCACTGGCCAAGGAAGTGGGGGCGGCGATGCTCGAACGCTTGTGGAAAAATCCACTGTTCATGTCAGCCGCGTTACCGCACAAGGTTTTTCCCCCATTGCTGAACTGCTACACCGCCGGCGGCAGTTTCGATTTTCATATCGATAACGCGGTGCGCCAGCCCAAGGGCAGCATCGAGCGGGTGCGCACCGATCTTTCGGCAACGCTGTTCTTCAGCGAGCCCGAGGACTACGACGGCGGTGAACTGGAAATCCAGGACACCTTCGGCACCCAGCGCGTGAAGTTGCCGGCGGGCGACATGGTCTTGTATCCCGGCACCAGCCTGCACAAGGTCAACGCCGTCACACGCGGCACGCGTTACGCCTCGTTCTTCTGGACCCAAAGCCTGGTGCGCGAAGACAGTCAACGCGCCTTGCTGTTCGAGATGGACGGGGCGATCCAGCAGTTGACGCAGGACATGCCGGATCATCCATCGTTGATTCGTCTCACCGGCACCTATCACAACTTGCTTCGCCGCTGGGTCGAGGTATGAGTTATCAACTGCGCCGCGAGGAAGTCCTCGACGGTGATTCCCTCAAGGCCATGCTGGAGGAAAGCCCGGCGCGCGCAGCCCAGGCGATTTTGATGGCGGCTCGCGAGGGCGTACTCGATGCCCAGGCCTTGCTGGGGCAGATTCTGCTGGACGGGAACGGCATCGCACAGGATCAGGCGTTGGCGTTGCGCTGGTTCGTGATCGCAGCGCGTGGGGGGCACCTGATGGCGCGCAACATGCTCGGGCGTTGTCATGAGCATGGCTGGGGTTGCGTCGCTGATGCCTCGATTGCCGCGCAGCATTATCGGGTCGCAACAGACGCCGGGCTGGATTGGGCGATGTACAACTATGCCAATCTGCTGGCGACCGGACGAGGAGTGATTAAAGATCAGCAGCAAGCGCTGAATCTCTATCGCCGTGCCGCCGAACTCGGTCATGCGAAATCGATGAACCTGCTCGGACGTTATCTGGAAGAAGGGCACGTTTGTCCGATGGATCTGTCGGCAGCTCGCGACTGGTATCGACGTTCAGCAGTCGGGGGGGATTTTCGCGGGCAGTTCAGTTATGCCGCTGTGCTGGCCGAAGAGGGAAATACTGAAGAGGCGCTGGCCTGGTTGCATAAGGCGTTGGCCGGTGGAAATCTGAATTTCCTGCGAGTCGCGATCAAGTCGTTGTTGAATGCCTTGAATCCACAAATCCGCGAGTTGGCAGTGATCTATGCCTTGCGCATTGACGAACTAGAGCTGCAACTGACACCTCTTTAACGCAGACACAAAAAAGCCCATGACACGTCATGGGCTTTTACTTGCAGCTTGCAGCTTAAAACTCGCAGCTGCCCTTAAACGTAAAACGACTTCAACGGCGGGAAACCATTGAATTCAACGGCGCTGTAGCTGGTGGTGTACGCACCGGTCGACAACCAGTACAAACGATCACCAATCGCCAGGTTCAGCGGCAGGCCGTACTTGTAGTTTTCGTACATGATGTCAGCGCTGTCGCAGGTCGGGCCGGCGATGACGACTTCTTCCATCTCGCCTTTCTTCTCGGTCCAGATCGGGAACTTGATGGCTTCGTCCATGGTTTCGATCAGGCCGGAGAACTTGCCCACGTCCGTGTACACCCAACGCTCTACAGCGGTACGGGATTTACGCGCTACCAGCACCACTTCACTGACCAGGATGCCAGCGTTGGCGATCAACGAACGGCCTGGCTCCAGAATGATTTCCGGCAGGTCGTCACCGAAGTCTTCCTTGAGGAAACGGATGATTTCTTCAGCGTAGGTTTCCAGGCTGTTGGTGCGGGTGATGTAGTTGGCCGGGAAACCGCCGCCCATGTTGATCAGCTTGAGGTGAATACCGTCTTCTTCCTTCAGGCGTTCGAAGATCACTTTGACCTTGGCGATAGCCGCGTCCCAGACGCTGATGTCGCGCTGTTGCGAGCCGACGTGGAACGAGATGCCGTAAGGCACCAGGCCCAGGTCACGGGCGAGGATCAGCAGGTCCATGGCCATGTCGGTCTGGCAGCCGAATTTGCGCGACAAAGGCCAGTCAGCGGTGGTCGAGCCTTCGGTGAGGATGCGCACGTAGACTTTCGAACCCGGTGCGGCCTTGGCAATGTTGCGCAGGTCGGCTTCGGAGTCGGTGGCGTACAGACGCACGCCCTTCTCGTAGAAGTAGCGAATGTCTTTGGATTTCTTGATGGTGTTGCCGTAGCTGATGCGATCCGGGCCGACGCCCTGGTTCATCACTTTGTCGAGCTCGTAGATCGACGCGATGTCGAAGTTCGAGCCTTTCTCTTTGAGCAGGTCGATGATTTCGACGGCCGGGTTGGCCTTGACCGCGTAGTAGACCTTAGCGAATTCGAAACCGGCGCGCAGGTCGTCATAGGCCTGGCTGATCATCGCGGTGTCGATCACCACGAACGGGGTTTCTTGTTTGTCGGCGAAGGCCTTCATTTTGTTGAAGGTATCGCGCGCGAAATAGTCTTCGACGTTGATCGACATGCTGGGAACTCCTACTGGCAAACTGAAATTAACAATGGGTGCAAATGAACGTCCTCCGTATCCCCACTTTGGTTCGCCTACTTCCCAAGGCATGTCGCCGAAAGCAAAAAGGCCATGGGAAGCGGTGCTTTCCCTTGGCCTTGCTGTCTCGTCGTCAGTACTTGAGCCGGATGGATCGTTTCCAGCATGGACGTTCGGCGCGAACTTTAGGGCGTGAGGAGCTTGAGATCAACAAAAAATGTCGCGTTTTTACACGGTTCCGTCGTGTGGTCCCTGACAGCTACTGATGTAACCGACCTGCATGACAGTGTGATGTTCCCTCAAATGATCGTTCCCACGCTCCGCGTGGGAATGCATCAAGAGACGCTCTGCGTCTCAAAGGGTGGACGCAGAGCGTCCGGGGAGGCATTCCCACGCGGAGCGTGGGAATGATGAGCAGTAAGGGGATCAGGCCAGTGCAACTTCCGCTGGCGAAACAATACTGGTCTTGCCCCCACGGGACTTACCGGAGCTTAGATACTCGGCAATCGATTCCTGAGTCACCTCACCCAGGAACACCCGCTCCGCATCCAACACCGGCAGCCACGAGCGGTTGAACTCGTACATGCGCGACAGCAGGATGCGCAAATGCTCGTCGTACGCGGCGGTAGCGTTGAACTCACGCAGATACTGCGCGCAAGTCCCGGCCTGACGGTGCAGGTCGCGACGACGCACATAACCCAATGCCTTGTTGTCAGCACAGGTGACCACCACATAACGACGGTCCAGCTCGTCCATCAACTCCAGCGCTTCAGCGACCGGCGTTTCCGGGCTCACCGACGGCGCGTTGTCCGCCGCGTCTTCGGCTTTCACCAGCAACAGACGCTTGAGCGTGCTGTCCTGACCGACGAAGTTGCTGACAAAATCATCCGCCGGGTGCGCCAGCAGCGTGTCCGGGTGATCGATCTGCAACAGCTTGCCGGCGCGGAAGATCGCAATCTTGTCGCCCAGCTTGATCGCTTCGTCGATGTCATGGCTGACCATGATCACAGTCTTGTTCAGCGCGCGCTGCATCTCGAAGAACTCGTTCTGGATCATTTCGCGGTTGATCGGGTCGACCGCGCCGAACGGTTCGTCCATCAGCAACAGCGGTGCATCCGCCGCCAGTGCACGAATCACGCCGATCCGCTGCTGCTGACCGCCGGACAACTCGCGCGGGTAGCGATTGAGGTATTGCTTGGGCTCCAGCTTGATCATGCTCATCAACTCGCGGGCGCGGTCGTGGCATTTCTGTTTGTCCCAGCCCAGCAGGCGCGGAACGATGGTGATGTTTTCCTCGATGGTCATATTCGGGAACAGACCGATCTGCTGGATCACGTAGCCGATGTTGCGGCGCAGGGTCACTTCGTCGAGGTCGGTGGTGTCTTCGCCGTTGATCAGGATCTTGCCCGAGGTCGGTCTGATCAGGCGATTGATCATCTTCAGCGTGGTGCTTTTGCCGCAGCCCGATGGCCCGAGGAACACACAGATTTCGCCTTCATTGACGGTCAGGCTTACCGAGTCCACGGCTTTGACATCTTTGCCGTTGCTTTGGAAGGTCTTGCTGAGGTTTTGAAGTTCGATCATTTGAGTAATCCTTTTGGGGTCAGCGTACGTTGCAGCCATTGCAGAAGCAGGTCGGCGAAGATGGCAAGGAGACTGACCAGCACGGCGCCGACGATCAGCATCGACATGTCACTGCGGCTGATGGAAGCGAGAATGAGGACACCGAGGCCACCGGCGCCGATGGTGGCGGCGATGGTCATGACCCCGATGTTCATGACCACGGCGGTGCGCACACCGGCCAGAATGACGGGCACGGCAATCGGCAGTTCAACCATGCGCAGGCGCTGGCCGAAGGTCATGCCGATGCCGCGCGCGGCTTCGCGAATGCCCGGTTCCACGCCGGTGAGGGCGAGGTAGGTGTTACGCATGATCGGCAGCAGCGAGTACAGAAACACGGCGGTGATCGCCGGCATCGGGCCCAGGCCTTGGCCGAATTTGGAGTAGAACGGCAACAGCAGGCCAAACAGGGCAATCGACGGTACGGTCAGCAGCACCGTGGCGCTGGCCTGCAAGGGACCTGCGAGCGTCGGGAAGCGCGTCATCAGAATGCCCAGCGGCACGCCGACCAGGATCGCCAGGGTCACGGCGATACCGACCAGGGTGATGTGTTGCCAGGTCAGATGCAGGACCAACGGCCAGTCGAGATGGAAAAAGGCGTTCAAAAATTCCATGTCTTTTCCTCCTCAGTTGATGGGGTGTTGGCGCAGGAAATCGGCGGCAACGGATGAAGGGCTTTCGTGATCGACATCGACCCGCGCGTTGAGCTGGCGCATGGTGGCGTCATCGAACAGTTCGGCCAGCGGTTTGAGTTCTTCGGCCAGTTTTGGATGTGCATCGAGGTAAACCTGACGCACCACCGGCGCGGCGGTGTAGTCCGGGAAATAGTGCTTGTCGTCTTCGAGCAGTTTGAGCTTGAAGGCGTTCAATCGCCCGTCAGTGGTGTAGACCAGACCGGCAAACACTTGGCCATTGCGCAGGGCGGTGTAGACCAGCCCTGCGTCCATCTGGCGGATGTTGTTGCGGGTCAGGTTCATGGTGTACAGGTCGACCATGCCGTCCAGACCGTCGGAGCGGTTGGCGAACTCGGTATCCAGCGCGACCAGATGATTGCCTTTCTGCTCTGCCTGCAACACCGTGTTCAGCTCGCTGATGGTGTTGATCTGCGGGTAAGCCTTTGCGGTGGTTTCCGGCAGGGCCAGGGCGTAGGTGTTGCTGAACTTCGACGGGGTGAGCCAGACCAGGCCTTTTTTCGCGTCGAGTTCTTTCACCTTGGCGTAGGACTGAGCGCTGTCGAGTTTGTCGGTGACATGGTTGTATGCCACCAACGACACGCCGGTGTATTCCCACATCAAATCCAGCTGGCCACTTTCCTGGGCGCTGCGGGCCAGGTTGCTGCCCAGACCACCGGTCACCTGGGTGTCGTAACCCTTGGTGCGCAGGTATTGGGAGGTGATTTCCGCCAGCAGGGTTTGTTCAGTGAACACCCGGGCGCCGATGCGGATTACCGGTTTTTCAGCGGCTTGGGCAAATCCTGCGAACAGCAGGACGCAGCCTAGTAAAAAGCTAAATGTCTTCATAAAGATTCCTTTGCCGAGGCTTAAGACGGGCGCAAGCCGCGTTCGAGCCAGAGGCGGCTGGCGAGTGTCACCAAGCCATCGAGCAGCAAGGCCAGCAGGGCGGTGCAAGCCGCGCCGAGCAGCAGTTGCGGCTGATTGTTCAGGGCGATGCCGGGGAAAATCAGGCTGCCCAGGCTGTTGGCGCCGATCAGGAACGCCAGCGGCGCCGTCCCGACGTTGATCGCCAGTGCCACACGCACGCCACCGATAATGATCGGCACGGCGTTCGGCAGTTCGACTCGCCACAGCACTTGGGTCGGGGTCATGCCGATGCCGACCGCCGCTTCTTTGAGCGAGCCCTGAACGTTTTTCAGGCCTTCATAGGTGTTGCGCACAATCGGCAACAGCGAGGCGAGGAACAGGGCGAAGATCGCAGGGCCGCTGCCGATGCCGAGGATGCCCAGGGCGATGGCCAGTACGGCGAGAGGCGGCACGGTGTTGCCGATGTTGAAGAGCTGCATGAAGCGTTCAGCGCGTCCCACCATGGTCGGGCGACTGAGGAAGATACCGGCGGGGATGCCCACAACAAGGGCGGCCAGCATGGAAGCGAGGACGAGAATCAGATGAGCTTGCAGGTAAAACAACAAATCGTCGCGGTAATGTTCGATCGTGTTGATGCCAATCCAGTGGATCAGCAGGGCCAGAAGGGCGACGACAACCGCACCTCCTATTAGCCCTTTGCCATAGCGAATAGCCACAGGCGGACTCCTTTTTTCTTTGTCGGCGAACGCAGTCCCGTGTGGCTGTCCATTCCTGGCTGCCGGGAAAATCAACGTTCGCGAGAAGCAGCTCTTCATGTCGGTAAAACCGCATGAGTTCGAGCCATTAGCGCAGCCTCGTCAGGCTAACTTGCTGATTTTTCAGCCCCTGGTACGAGTGCTGTAACAGGGGAGTGGACGTCTGCACCTTTTAAAAGGTTCCATAATTAACAGCATTTAGCCACCCCGCATCTCGCATTACCCCTGTAGCAGCTGCCGAGCCCGCGAGGCTGCGTTCGGCTGCGCAGCAGTCGCCGGATCGTTACACGGGACCTGTCTCAAACACCGCAGCGTATGGTTTTACGACGGCTTCGCCGCCGAACGCAGCCTCGCAGGCTCGGCAGCTGCTACAGGCGAACGGTGGTTCGTAGGTCATGTTTTGAGCTATACTCGCCGCCCTTTTTTGAATCACCTGCCAGGCGATTTCCCATGACCAAACAGGCCGCCGAAGTCGCGAAACGCCGCACTTTCGCCATTATTTCCCACCCCGATGCCGGTAAAACCACCATCACCGAGAAGCTCTTGCTGATGGGCAAGGCGATTGCGATTGCGGGCACGGTGAAGTCTCGCAAGTCCGACCGCCATGCCACCTCCGACTGGATGGAAATGGAAAAGCAGCGTGGTATCTCGATTACCACGTCGGTCATGCAGTTCCCGTATCGCGATCACATGATCAACCTGCTCGACACCCCGGGCCACGAAGACTTCTCCGAAGACACCTACCGCACCCTGACAGCGGTGGACTCGGCCTTGATGGTGCTCGACGGCGGTAAGGGTGTAGAGCCACGGACCATCGCGCTGATGGACGTTTGCCGTCTGCGTGACACGCCGATTGTCAGCTTCATCAACAAACTCGACCGTGACATCCGCGACCCGATCGAACTGCTCGACGAAATCGAAGCGGTCCTGAAGATCAAGGCAGCGCCGATCACCTGGCCGATCGGTTGCTACCGCGATTTCAAGGGCGTTTATCACCTCGCCGACGACTACATCATCGTGTACACCGCTGGCCACGGCCACGAGCGCACCGATGTGAAAATCATCGAGAAACTCGACTCCGATGAAGCCCGCGCGCACTTGGGCGACGAGTACGATCGCTTCGTCGATCAGCTGGAACTGGTGCAGGGCGCCTGTCACGAATTCAATCAACAGGAATTCCTCGACGGCCAACTGACCCCGGTGTTCTTCGGTACAGCCCTGGGCAACTTCGGTGTCGATCACGTGCTCGACGCCGTGGTCAACTGGGCGCCGAAACCGCTGGCCCGTGTGGCCAACGAGCGCACCGTGGAACCGGTCGAAGAGAAATTCGCCGGCTTCGTGTTCAAGATCCAGGCGAACATGGACCCGAAACACCGCGACCGCATCGCCTTCATGCGTATCTGCTCCGGCAAGTACGAAAAAGGCATGAAGATGCGCCACGTGCGCACCGGCAAAGACGTGCGGATCGGCGACGCGCTGACCTTCTTCTCCTCCGAGCGTGAGCAACTGGAAGAAGCGTTTGCCGGCGACATCATCGGTTTGCACAACCACGGCACTATCCAGATCGGCGACACCTTCACCGAAGGCGAAGTCCTGGGCTTCACCGGTATCCCGCACTTCGCCCCGGAACTGTTCCGTCGCGTGCGCCTGCGTGATCCGCTGAAATCCAAGCAACTGCGTCAAGGCTTGCAGCAACTGGCCGAAGAAGGCGCGACGCAAGTGTTCTTCCCCGAGCGCAGCAACGACATCATTCTCGGCGCCGTGGGTGTGCTGCAGTTCGATGTGGTCGCGAGCCGCTTGAAAGAGGAATACAAGGTCGAGTGCTCTTACGAGCCGATCACCGTTTATTCCGCGCGCTGGATTGATTGCGACGATAAGAAGAAGCTTGAGGAATTCCGGGTCAAGGCCGTGGAAAACCTTGCAATCGACGGCGGCGGTCACCTGACCTACCTGGCCCCGACGCGGGTCAACCTGGCGTTGATGGAAGAGCGTTGGCCGGATGTGAAATTCCGTGCGACCCGTGAGCATCACTAAGCGTTGAGTCGAAACACCGAAAACCCCGTTGCGAAAGCCGCGGGGTTTTTTGTTTTCAGCGCGGTTAGATCGTTCCCACGCTCTGCGTGGGAATGCCGCCCGGGACGCTCCGCGTCCCAGAAGCGGACGCAGAGCGTCCATTGAGGCGTTACCACGCAGAGCGTGGGAACGATCACAATAACGATTCGAGATAGCGGTTATTCAAAACCAATCTCCCCGCCAATGGCATTTCTGCCGCCTCGTTAGCCTCCTATCTGGAGAACCTAGCTGATCGGAACTAGATTTCAATTAGCGTCAGTCCGGCGCCCAAGCGTCACCCCCAAAAAGGATGGATTCGGCTATGAGCATTTTTCAACGCATTGTGCTGTTGCTTAAGGTTTTAGTGATGTTGTCAGTGGGGATGTCGGCTGCATGGGCAGAGTGCCCGGACCATGAGAAACAAGCGTCGAGCGAGCAGGTGGCACATTCGAGCTTGATGATCGCCAAGTCCGACTCAGAGCCAGGGGACCAAGATCAGGGTGGTAGCAAGGGCGATGACGATTCGACCACTGAAGAGCCGGACACCGACGACGATGAAGGTGACAGCATGTCGTAACGGCCCCACAAAATAAAACCCCCTCTGCTCCGATAGTTACGCAATCGAAGTAGAAGGGGTTACTGAGCAGATCGCATTTCACTGTGGGAGTTAGCCGACCGGAGCCGGCTCACTCCCACAGTTTTTACGCCGCTCCGTCGATGAACTGCTCGGCGTAATGGCAAGCCACCTGGCGGCTGTCGAGCAGGCGCAAGGCCGGCTCTTCAGTGCTGCAACGCTCGGTCGCGTACGGGCAGCGTTTGTGGAATGCGCAGCCGGACGGTGGGTTCAGCGGGTTGGGCAACTCGCCGACGATCTTGATTTTCGGCTTGTTCGGGTCCGGGTGAATGGTCGGCGTGGCCGACAACAGCGCCTGGGTGTACGGGTGCAGAGGACGCTCGTAGATGTCGTTCTTCGGCCCCATTTCCACCGGGCGACCGAGGTACATGACCATCACGTCATCGGCAACGTGTTGCACCACGGCCAGGTTGTGGGAGATGAACACGTAGGCGGTGTTGAACTCTTGCTGCAAATCCATGAACAGGTTCAGCACCTGCGCCTGAATCGACACGTCCAAAGCCGAAGTCGGCTCATCCGCGACCAGCACTTTCGGTTGCAGCATCATCGCGCGGGCCAAGGCTATCCGCTGACGCTGACCGCCGGAAAACATGTGCGGATAACGCTGGTAGTGCTCGGGACGCAAGCCGACCTGCTTCATCATCGCCTGCACTTTCTCGCGACGTTCGGAGGCGCTCAGGTTGGTGTTGATCAGCAGCGGTTCGCCGAGCTGGTCACCGACTTTTTGCCGAGGGTTCAGCGAAGCGTAGGGGCTCTGGAACACCATCTGCACGTCTTTGCGCAGTTGTTTGCGCTGGGCCTTGTCGGCTCCGGCGACTTCCTGGCCGGCGATTTTCAAGGAGCCGGAGGACGGCTCTTCGATCAGCGTCAGGGCTCGGGCGAGGGTGGATTTGCCACAACCCGATTCGCCTACAACGGCGAGGGTCTTGCCGGCTTCCAGTTCGAAAGACACACCGTTCAGGGCGCGTACGGTCGCATGCCCCTTGAACAGGCCACGGGACACTTCGTAGTGACGGGTCAGGTCGCGGGCGGTAAGTACGACGGCCATTACGCCACCTCCTGATTCAGCGGGTAGAAGCAGCGGGCAAGGCTGTTGCTTTTTTGGTCAAGGGCTGGACGTTGCTGACGGCAGGTTTCCTGCACGTACGGGCAACGCGGCGACAGCAGGCAACCCTGCGGACGGTCATAGCGACCTGGAACGATGCCCGGCAGCGTGGCCAGACGCGTGGCGCCCAGGCTGTGTTCCGGAATCGCCTTGAGCAAGGCTTCGCTGTACGGGTGCGCCGGAATGTCGAACAGCTGGGGCACTTGACTGACTTCAACCGCTTGGCCTGCGTACATCACGCACACGCGCTGGGCGGTTTCGGCCACGACGGCGAGGTCGTGAGTGATCAGCACCAGGCCCATGTTCTGCTCTTTCTGCAACGCCAGCAGCAGGTCCATGATCTGCGCCTGAATTGTTACGTCCAGGGCGGTGGTCGGTTCGTCAGCGATCAGCAGTTTCGGTTCGCCGGCAATTGCCATGGCGATTGCCACACGCTGGCTCATGCCGCCAGACAGTTGGTGCGGGTAGGCGTCCATACGGCTCGCGGCGCCGGGGATTTCCACTTTTTCCAGCAGCTCGATGGCACGTTTGCGGGCGGCCTTGCCGGACATTTTCAGGTGCAGGCGCAGTACTTCTTCGATCTGGAAACCGACGGTGTAGCTGGGGTTCAGCGCGGTCATAGGGTCCTGGAAGACCATGGCCAGGTCTTTTCCGACGATTTGCCGACGCTGACGGTTGCTGAGCTTGAGCATGTTCTTGCCGTCGAAATTCAGGGCGTCGGCCGTGACGATCCCCGGATGTTCGATCAGGCCCATCAACGCCATCATGGTCACGGATTTACCGGAACCCGACTCGCCAACGATGGCCAGGACTTCGCCCTTGTCCACGGAAATGTCGAGCCCGTCGACTACCGGAACGGCGGTCTTGTCGCCGAAACGAACGTTGAGATTCTTGATTTCTAACAGTGACATTTGAATCTCCTCAGGCGGCGTTCTTGAGTTTCGGGTCCAGCGCATCGCGCAGGCCGTCGCCCATCAAGTTGATTGCCAGCACGCTGAGCAAAATGGTCAAGCCAGGCAGACTGACGACCCACCAGGCGCGTTCGATGTAGTCGCGAGCCGAAGCCAGCATGGTGCCCCACTCAGGGGTTGGCGGTTGTACGCCAAGGCCGAGGAAGCCCAGTGCGGCGGCATCGAGAATCGCCGAGGAGAAGCTCAAGGTGGCCTGAACGATCAGCGGCGCCATGCAGTTAGGCAGCACGGTGATGAACATCAGGCGAGGAAGTGTGGCACCGGCCAGGCGCGCAGCGGTCACGTAGTCGCGGTTCAGTTCACCCATCACCGCGGCGCGAGTCAGACGAACATAAGACGGCAGGGACACCACGGCGATGGCGATCACGGTGTTGATCAGGCCAGGGCCGAGGATGGCGACAATCGCCACAGCCAGCAGCAGGGACGGCAGGGCCAGCATGATGTCCATCAGACGCATGATGGTCGGGCCGAGCAGGCGCGGAAAGAAACCGGCGAACAGACCCAGCAGGATCCCCGGAATCAGCGACATCACCACCGACGACAAACCGATCATCAGCGACAGGCGCGAACCAGCAATCAGGCGCGACAGCAGGTCACGACCCAATTCATCGGTGCCGAGCAGGAACTGCAACTGCCCGCCCTCCAGCCAGGCTGGCGGGGTCAGCAGGAAGTCACGGTACTGCTCGCTCGGGTTATGCGGGGCAACCCACGGCGCGAAGATCGCGCAGAAAATCACCAGTGACATGAACATCAGGCCGGCGACGGCGCCTTTGTTGCGGGAAAACGCGTGCCAGAATTCTTTGTACGGGGACGGGTACAGCAGGCTTTGATCGACTGTTACCGCTTGATTCTGAGTTGAAGCTGGAGTGGTCATGGTCATGATCTCAGCGCTGGTGACGGATGCGTGGGTTGGCAAAGCCGTAGAGGATGTCCACGACGAAGTTGACCACGATCACCAGGCAGGCGATTAACAGGATGCCGTTTTGCACGACTGGATAATCTCGGGCGCCAATGGCTTCGATCAGCCATTTGCCGATGCCGGGCCACGAGAAGATGGTTTCGGTCAGAACCGCACCCGCCAGCAATGTGCCGACTTGCAGGCCGACCACGGTCAGTACCGGAATCAGCGCGTTACGCAGACCGTGCACGAACACCACGCGCGACGGCGACAGGCCTTTGGCACGGGCGGTACGGATGTAATCCTCGCGCAGTACTTCGAGCATCGACGAACGGGTCATCCGCGCAATAACGGCCAGCGGGATGGTGCCGAGCACGATGGCTGGCAGGATCAAGTGATGCAGGGCATCGAAGAATGCACCGACGTCATCGGCCAACAGTGTGTCGATGAGCATGAAACCGGTGCGCGGCTCGATGTCATAGAGCAGGTCGATCCGCCCGGACACCGGAGTCCAGCCCAGGCTCACCGAGAAGAACATGATCAGGATCAGGCCCCACCAGAAGATCGGCATCGAGTAGCCCGCCAGGGAGATGCCCATCACCCCATGATCGAACAGCGATCCTCGCTTGAGTGCTGCGATCACCCCGGCCAGAAGGCCCAGGATGCCGGCGAACAGCAGCGCGGCCATGGACAGTTCCAGGGTCGCGGGGAATAGCGAAGTGAATTCAGTCCACACGCTTTCACGGGTACGCAGCGATTCGCCAAGGTCGCCGTGGGCCAGTTTGCCGATGTAGTCCAGGTATTGGGCATACAGCGGTTTGTTCAGACCAAGGCGTTCCATTGCCTGAGCATGCATTTCGGGGTCGACTCGACGTTCGCCCATCATGACTTCTACGGGGTCGCCGGGAATCATGCGAATCAACGCGAAAGTCAGCAAGGTGATGCCGAAGAACGTGGGGATCAATAACCCCAATCGGCGGGCAATAAAACTAAACATCTTCTGGTGTACCTCATCAGCCGGTTCGGCGTGCCCGGCATTCCTGGGTCAGGAATGCCGGTAGTTTCTTATCTACTTCACCTGGGTGGTGGCGAAGTTATTAGTGGTGAGCGGGCTAATGTGATAGCCCTCTACGTTGTTGCGCATTGCAGTAAACATACGGGTGTGGGCCATGCTGATCCATGGCTGGTCCTGATTGAAAACCTCCTGGGCTTGCTCGTAGAGCGCGGCACGTTCCTCCGGATTCACTTTAGTCCGTGCCTCGTCGATCAGTGACTGGAATTTCTCGTTGCACCAGCGCGCGTAGTTTTCGCCGTTCCTGGCTGCTTCGCAACTCAGCATAGGCGTCAGGAAGTTGTCCGGGTCGCCGTTATCACCCGCCCATCCGGCGGAAACCATATCGTGCTCGCCGTTTTTCGCACGCTTGAGCATTTCGCCCCATTCCATGACGCGAATATCGACCTTGATCCCGACCTGAGCCAAGTCAGCCTGCATCATCTGTGCACCGAGCATCGGGTTCGGGTTGGTCGTCCCGCCGCCGTTGCGGGTGAACAGTGTAAACGTAGTGCCTTCTGGTACACCCGCTTCCTTGAGCAAGGCGCGGGCCTTGTCCAGATCACGCGGCGGGTTTTTCAGGGTGTGGTTGTAGCCCAGCAGGGTGTCAGGGTACGGGTTGACGGCCACGGTTGCATTGCCTTTGCCGAACAAAGCATTGACATAGGCGGCCTTGTCGAACGCGATGTCGATGGCTTTACGCACGCGCACATCGCTCATGTATTTGTGCGAGGTGTTCATCGCGATATACGAAACGGTCATCGCGTTCAGCTCATCAACCTTCAGGTTGGTGTCTTTCTTGATGCTCGGGATGTCATCGGGCTTGGGATACAGCGCGATCTGGCATTCGTTGGCCTTGAGTTTTTGCAGGCGCACATTGTTGTCGGTGGCAATCGCCAGAATCAAGGCTTCAGCGGGTGGTTTGCCACGGAAATACTCCTGGTTGGCCTTGAAGCGAACCTGGGCGTCCTTGTTGTACCGCTGGAACACGAACGGGCCGGTGCCGATGGGCTTGTTGTTCAGGTCGCCGGTCTTGTTCGCCTTGAGCAACTGGTCGGCATATTCGGCGGAGTAGATCGAGGAAAAGGCCATGGCGATGTCCGCCAGGAACGGCGCTTCGCGACGGGTCAGGGTGAATTTGACGGTGTTGTCGTCGACTTTCTCGACGCTTTTGAGCAGTTCCTTGAAGCCCATGCTTTCAAAGTACGGGAAGCCCACGCTCGACAGTTTGTGCCATGGGTGGTTCGGGTCCAGCTGACGCTGGAAACTCCAGACCACGTCGTCGGCGTTCATGTCGCGGGTCGGCTTGAAGTAATCGGTGGTGTGGAACTTGACGCCTTTGCGCAGGTGGAACGTGTAAGTCAGACCGTCTTCACTGATGTCCCAGGAATCGGCCAGTGCCGGAATCACCTCGGTGGTGCCTGGCTTGAAGTCCGCCAGGCGATTGAAGAGGGTTTCAGCCACGGCATCGGCGGTGACTGCAGTCGTGTACTGGACCATATCGAAGCCTTCCGGGCTGGCTTCGGTGCAGACCACCAAGGGTTTGGCCGCGACGCCAACAGCGACACTCAGCAACGCGGCCGCAATGGCCGCACGTAGGGGAAGCATTTTCATCAAGAACCCTCTGCAATCGGTTAAAGGTCAAAGCCCAGCGGCCGATTCGTCACTGAATCAGCCGTTGGGCAGGTGCATCACAGAATGTTGAACGGAATGGTGGTCACCAGGCGGAACTCGTTGATGCTGCCGTCACCCTGGTTTTCGCTGGCACGGTGAGCGGTGTAGGTCACGCGAACAGTGGAGGCCTGGAACGGGCCGCTCTGAATGGCGTACGTGGAACCGATGCCGTATTCGTAATGATGTTCGCCGTCCATGTTCTTCACGTCGTAAGCCGTGCCGGTGTAGTGAGTACCGGTGATGTCCCAGCCGCGAGCCTGGTAGATGTTGAACTTCAGGCCAGGCACGCCGTATTCAGCCATGTTCAGGCCGTAGGCGACCTGGAAGGATTTCTCGTTCGGGCCGTTGAAGTCCGACAGCAGGGAGTTGGCCAGGTAGATACCGTTGGTTTCGTGCAGGTAGTCGAAGTACTCGTTACCTTCCACTTGCTGGTACGAGAAGGTCAGGGTATGAGCCTGGTGAGTCAGGCCGAACGACAGGGAGTAGGTGTCGTTGTCGATGTTGCCGAGCAGGGCCTTACCTTCTTCCTGGGTTTTGTAGTAATTCAGGCCGGTGTTGAGACTCAGCACCTGGCTGTCGCCCAGGATGTGATTGGCGCCGAAGTAGTATTGGTTCCAGATGTCTTCCGCCTGGGTCGCCCACAGGCTGGTGGTCAGGCTGGCGAAGGGTGTGAAGGTGATACCGCCGGTATGAACGTGATCGGTTTCAACGAAGCTGTTGGCGTATTCGCTACGGAATTTACTCAGGCTTTCTTCGGTTCGCGGTGAGTTGCGATCGAAAGTGCCCAGGTCAAAGGCCAGGTTGTTCAGCTCTTCACTGTGGATCGCCACACCCTGGAAGCTCGAAGGCAGCGCACGGTTGCCGATGACATCGACCATCGGGCTGCTGAAGTTCATGCGGCCAGCGGTCAGGGTGGTGTTGGAGACGCGGGCCTTGACGTTGGCCAGGCCCAGCTTGCTCCACTGACCTTGAGCGTCGCCGCCTTCTTTGGTCAGGGTACGGTTGTTGCCCGCGCCTGGACGGGTGCCCGGTGCGCCACCGTTGTTGGAAGCCAGGTTCTCGCGATCGCGCTCCAGAGCAATTTCGTTGTAGGCGGCCACTTCGGTACTCAAGCCCACGGCGCCTTGGGTGAAGCCGGAGTTGTACTTGACGATGGTGCCTTGAACCCAGTTGATACGGCGATCCGTCGGGGTGGCTACACCGTTTTTGAGGTAAGTGAACTTGCTGCCGCGATGCAATTGTTCGTTGGCGTACCAGTTACGTGTGGTGCCGCTGATGGACTGGCCTTCGACAAAGCCGGTTGCGTCGGCTTGTGAGCTTTTGGTGTTGACCGTCACCGGGGTGAATTCCTGGCTCTGGGTTTCTGCGTAAGCCGTGGCGGTTACGCTGCTGATGGCTAAGGCCAATATCGCGCTGCTGCTCAGTTTCATGGGTGAAGCTCCTCAGTTTCTTTTTTTATTAATGCCGGTCTTATTGGGTGATCCGGCTATTTGGTTTAGAACGCAAACAAGGCTTCGCAAACGTTTGCTGTACGCCGGACTGGCGAATTTCGGCAATACGCTTGCGTGAGGGCGCAATGCGCCCCCAGCGTTCTGGCTAATCGGTTATTGGTCGATACTGACGCCCGAGAACACGTTGCGGCCGAAGGGGCTGACTTTGAACCCTTCGACTTTGGTGCTTAACGGCTGGTTAACCGTCGAGTGGGCGACTGGCGTGATCGGTACCTGTTGTTTGAGGTACTGCTGCGCCTGTTTGTAGAGCACGGTGCGCTGGTCCCGGTCGGTAACGACCTTGGCCTGCTTGATCAGCTTGTCGTAAGCCGGATCGCACCACATGGAGTAGTTGTTGCCACCAATGGCGTCGCAGCTGTAAAGCGTGCCGAGCCAGTTGTCCGGGTCCCCATTGTCACCGGTCCAGCCGATCAGGCTGATGTCGTGTTCGCCATTCTTGGTGCGCTTGATGTACTCGCCCCATTCGTAGCTGACGATCTTCACCTTGAGACCGACTTTTGCCCAGTCAGCCTGGAGCATTTCCGCCATCAGCTTGGCGTTCGGGTTATAGGGGCGCTGAACCGGCATCGCCCATAGAGTGATTTCGGTGCCTTCTTTCACGCCGGCAGCCTTGAGCAATTCCTTGGCTTTTTCCGGGTTGTAGGCGGCGTCTTTAATTGTTTCGTCATAAGACCATTGGGTCGGCGGCATGGCGTTGACGGCCAGCTGCCCGGCGCCCTGGTAGACGGCGTTGAGAATGCTTTGCTTGTTCACCGCCATGTCCAGCGCCTGACGCACTTCGAGCTGGTCGAAAGGCTTGTGCCGAACGTTGTAGGCGATGTAACCGAGGTTGAAGCCTGGCTTCTCGATGAGCTGGAGTTTGGTGTCGTTCTTCAGCGCAGTCACATCGGCAGGACGCGGATGCAGGGTGATCTGGCACTCGTTGGCCTTGAGTTTCTGCACCCGCACCGAAGCGTCGGTGTTGATGGCGAAAATCAGGTTGTCGAGCTTGACCCGGCTCGGGTCCCAGTACTGCTTGTTGCCGGTGTAACGGATGTTGGAGTCTTTCTGGTAACTCTTGAAGACAAACGGGCCAGTGCCGATCGGCTTCTGGTTGATGTCGCTCGGCTTGCCCTCGGTCAGCAGCTTGTCGGCGTATTCGGCGGACAGGATGGCCGCGAAGCTCATGGCGATGTTCTGGATGAACGCGGCGTCGACGCTGTTGAGCGTCATGACCACGGTCAGCGGCCCGGTCTTTTCGACCTTGGCGATGTTCTTGTTCAGGCTCATCCCGTTGAAGTACGGGAACTCGGTCGGATACGCCTTACGGAAAGGTTGTTGGGGGTCGAGCATGCGATTAAACGTGAACAGCACGTCATCGGCGTTGAAGTCACGGGTTGGCGTGAAGTATGGAGTGGTATGAAACTTCACCCCTTCGCGCAGGTGAAACGTGTACTTGAGGCCGTCCTCGGAAATATCCCAGCTCGTGGCCAGGCCCGGTACGACGTTGGTGGCGCCTTTTTCAAACTCGGCCAGCCGGTTGTACAGCGGTTCGGCGGCGTCGTTATCTGTTGCAGTGGTGTACTGCGCCGTGTCGAACCCGGCGGGGCTCCCTTCGGAGCAGAACACCAGGCTGTTACTGGCGGCCAGGCTAATGGAACTGGCGGCCAACAGGCCGGTGCCCAACAATGCGGATAAAACCAAGGTATGACGCATGACGCTCCCTCTTGTCGTTCACGAGTGTTTTGGCAATGAGCCGCCGTTCCGTCCTGGAACGTGGAGGTTCATTGATCTCAAACCATGCTTGCAGCAAAACCGACAGCCCACGCATGAGCTGGTCAGAACTCGACGGTAGGGACCGTAGGTCTGGCAGTAAATGCGTAGAGTCCTAAAGACTCGTAGGAAATGGCAACGCGTCCGACGCAGCAGCGGTAGTACGCGACGGAATTTGGTGTAAGAGATTTCCTACTTTGTCGGCAGATAAAACAACGGCGACGTCAGAAACGTCGCCGTTGCAATGCCTTACTTGCTGACGCTGACGCCGTAAAAGGAGTTCAAGCCAAATGGGCTGATCTTGAAGTCCTGCACGTTGTCGCGCATAGGCTGGAACACCGTCGAGTGAGCGATAGGTGTCATTGGCACTGCATCTTTGAGGACGTGTTGTGCCTGTTTGTACAGCTCGGTGCGCTTGTCCTGATCAGTCGTGCGCTTGGCTTCCTTGACGATGCCGTCGAACTTCTTGTCGCACCACTTGGAGAAGTTGTTGCCTTCCAGCGAATCGCAACCGAACAGCACGTTCAGCCAGTTGTCCGGATCACCATTGTCGCCGCTCCAGCCAATCAGCATCGCCTGGTTTTCGCCACCTTTGGAGCGCTTGATGTACTCGCCCCACTCGTAGCTCTGGATCTTGACCTTGAGACCGATCTTGGCCCAGTCCGACTGCAGCATTTCTGCCATCAGCTTGGCGTTCGGGTTGTATGGACGCTGTACCGGCATCGCCCAGAGAACGATTTCGGTGCCGTCTTTTACGCCGGCTTCCTTGAGCAGCTCTTTGGCTTTCTCAGGGTTATACGGCGCATCCTTGATGGTGGTGTCGTAGGACCACTGGGTCGGCGGCATGGCGTTGACGGCCAGTTGGCCGGCGCCTTGGTACACGGAGTCGATGATTTGTTGCTTGTTGACGGCCATGTCCAGTGCCTGGCGAACCTTCAGGTCAGCCAGCGGGTTTGCATCGGTTTGACCCTTGACCTTGTCCATCACGTTGTAGGCGATGTAACCCAGGTTGAAACCAGCCTGGTTAGGCACTTTCAGAGTCTTGTCTTCCTGCAGCGCCTTCAGGTCGGCCGGACGCGGGAACAGTGTGATCTGGCACTCGTTCTTCTTCAGCTTCTGGATACGCACCGACGGGTCGGTCGTGATGGCGAAGATCAGGTTGTCGATCTTGACGTCGTCCGGCTTCCAGTAGTCCTTGTTCCCGGTGTAGCGGATGTTGGAGTCTTTCTGGTAGCTCTTGAACACGAATGGACCAGTGCCGACCGGCTTCTGGTTGATGTCGGCGGCTTTGCCTTCTTTCAGCAGCTGGGCGGCGTACTCGGCGGACTGCAGCGACGCGAAGCTCATGGCCATGTTCTGGATGAACGCGGCATCCACTTCTTTCAGGGTGAACTTGACTGTTTTGTCGTCGACTTTATCGACCTTGGTGATGTTGGTGTCCATCCCCATGTCGGTGAAGTACGGGAATTCAGTCGGGTAAGCCTTACGGAACGGGTCATCCTTGTTAATCATGCGATTAAAGGTGAACAGCACGTCGTCAGCGTTGAAATCACGAGTCGGCTTGAAGTACGGGGTGGTGTGGAACTTGACGCCGTCGCGCAGGTGGAAGGTGTACGTCAGGCCGTCGGGGGAGATGTCCCAACTGGTCGCCAGACCAGGAATCACGGCGGTGCCGCCGCGCTCGAACTGGGTCAGACGGTTGAACATGGTTTCTGCCGAGGCGTCGAAGTCGGTGCCGGTGGTGTATTGACCTGGATCGAAACCGGCCGGGCTACCTTCGGAGCAGAACACCAGGTTAGTCGCGGCTTGGGCGAAGGGTGCGCTAGCTAACAAGCTGGCGCCGAGCAAAAACGGAATGACCGCGTTTTTAAGCATGGTGGCCTCATGATTGTGGCTTTTTTGGAATTATAGGACGACCTCGTGAGTCGGCCCTGCGGATACTTATGCAGGGGCCATACCCAATGCAAGATCCTGAACGAGCATAGGCGTTAAACAGTGGCACGTACGTACCTTAATGTCGCATATGTGTAAATCCACGCGCATTTGACCGTTTGCGCAGGGTTTTTTCGGTGCAACCGGGTGCACCTCTGCGGGTCAGTCGCGACATTCTGTGCGCCCGGCTGGAGCGAGGTGTTACTTATTTATACCCGCAGTTTGGGGGCGGGATACTCTGGGCGGGCATGTCAAAAAGGGGCGGGCGGGCTTGTCGGGGCGCTGCGATGGCGGCCTGATAGCCGACCATTCTCTTGCAGGTGTACATATCCATTCCGCGGTAACGGCGGATGGCGGTTTCGCCCTTACGGCGACTCACTTGTGCGCCCAGCATGGGCGCCATCCTAGAGGTGAAAGTCCTCTCTTGAGCTGGCCACAGCGAATGAAGCGAAGCGCAACTGCATGAGGGTG